>JAUWBK010000060.1 GCA_030605045.1 Dehalococcoidia bacterium | reverse complement strand
GCGAGAACTAGCCGAGCGGAAGCGTGCTGAAGAAGAAAGCAAACAGTATTCCGAGAAGTTGCAAGAGCTAATCGAGAACATAACCAAGGCGATTGCCTTAACCACTGAGATGCGTGATCCTTACACTTCCGGCCATCAGCTAAGGGTGACCCAGCTAGCCTATGCTATCAGCAAGGAGATGGGCCTCAGCAAGGAGGTGATTGCGGGAATCCGTGTCGCCGGGAGTCTTCATGATATCGGCAAGATGTATATACCAAGTGAAATCCTGACTAAGCCCGGTAAGTTAACCGAGATCGAATTCGATATGATTAGAACCCACCCCGAAGCTAGTTATAGCATAGTGAAGATGATAGAGTTTCCCTGGCCGGTTGCTCTAATCGTGCTTCAGCATCATGAAAGGATGGACGGTTCCGGATATCCGGCAGGTCTATCCGCTGAAGACATTCTCCTTGAAGCCAGAATCTTGGGTGTAGCTGATGTTGTTGAGGCGATGGCCTCTCACCGACCTTACCGACCGGCCCTCGGTATCGATAAAGCGTTAGCGGAAATCTCCCAGAAAAGAGGGAGCCTTTACGATCCTGCAGTAGTGGATGCATGCTTGAAGCTTTTTACGGAGAAGAAGTTTAAATTTCAGCAAGATGTTCCGCGTGAACGTCAAGCAATCAGTTCGAGATAGACTTGCCATCGTATTTTCCTCATTACGTGGCATCAGCTCTACTTCACTTATTCCTGGTAAGGAAAACCTCTTCGGGCTAGGCCACACCTCCAGATTTTAGCGGAATTTCATCATTTCTTAATGGATTTTTAATAGATATTTAACTTCGGTAGGCTAGAATAAAAGCGTCCAAGTGGACAACTGGAGAAAAACATCATCCTACTACACTTGGGGTATACTTGACATTTGTCATCTGGCAAATTAATATTATTTATGTAAATCAAGAGTGAGTACGGCGTAGGTTAAACTGGGAGGTTAGCCCTGATGTTCAAATCACGTGGCCAGCGGCGTGAGGCAGAGAGACAAAAGAGAAAGCAGTTGTGGGGAAGGGATTTTAACATCGTCAAAGACGGGCTGGATGAGGAGCAGGTGATTGGCTTTGTCAATGAGTTAGTGATGCAGCAGGAAACTTTATCTCCGGCTTCAGCGCGCTCAATTATTCAAACGGCGATAAAGGATGCTGAGCAGATAATTGAGAGCATCAAGGTGAAGGCACACGCCGAGGCAGAAGAGGAAGCGGCCAGAATTATTGCTCAAGCCAAACAAGAAACTACGGGGATAAAAGGGGAACCTAAAACGGCAGTCGAGGAAGAGGTAGAAGATATTCTATCAGTAGTCAATAAGGTTGTGGAAGAAAAGATTGAGGAGGCTACCCAGCTTTCCGAGGAGGCTAGCGAAGAGGAAATAGAGGAGGCTACTCAACCCCGAGAAGAGGCAGCCGAATCTGAGCCGGTGGCAGCAGTGGAAGAGCCTTTAGGGCAGCGCCCTCCAGAGAAAAGGGAGGGCAGAGAGGAAACCAAACCTAGCTTACCAAAACCAGATAGACAATCCCTTTATGCCGGTGAGGTAGAGTTAGCTATAGGCGTACCGGTAGTCCCAAATATGATGGCAAAATTATACAATTACTTGCAAACGACACCCGAGATAAAATTTGTTCGTACTAGTGGCTCTTGGAATCGAGGCAGTACGATAACCATCGTCTTAGATAAACCAATTCCCTTAATCAGTGTAATCTCATCAAAGATACCCGAGGCAGAAGTAACCCCAGAGCAACCTGGAATAGACGGCTTTGTGAAGGGGAGGAGGGGAGTAAGGAGAATCAGAATCACTCTAAAAGAAAGCTAACACCTCTTACCTCTATTCGTGGCTAATCATTGAGATTTACCAAAACGGACACTTATTATTGGGTTACCTTGGGGGGAAGAAAATGGAGACAGCCGAAAAAAGAGCGCACAAAGATTTAGGCCAGATACTGCTTGAGGCCGGGCTTATTACCGAGGAGCAGTTACAACGTGCCATAGAATTACAACAAAGGACTAGCGACAGGTTCGAGCAAATTATACTGCAGCAACGGTTTATCACACCGCAACAACTAGCCTTTTTTACCAGCCTGCAACTCGGAATCCCCTTCGTCAATTTGAGGAAGGAGGGGGTTAAAGCCGACGCGATAAAGTTAGTTCCAGAGTCGGTGGCCCGGAGATATGGCATCATCCCCGTAGATACGACTGATGGTGCCATAGTGATTGCCATGGAAGACCCTAAGGACATTGAGGCTATTGAGGACCTGGCCGCAGTGACGATGAAGAGAATCGAACCGGTGATTAGTACTTCTCAGGATATCCAGGAAATGATTGACCTCAACTACCGGGTAGGTGGGGAGCTTGAGGAACAACTCAGTCAAATCCCCACTCGTTACCGCAGTGGCACGGGGGTTAGGGGGACGCGACTTTCGGCTGAGGCAATCGCTCAAGCTCCCGTTGTCCGTGCTATTGACCTTCTTATCAAGCAGGCAGTGAGAGACCGAGCTTCTGATGTCCATATTGAGCCTCAGGAGGACAAACTACGTATTCGCTACCGGATTGATGGTATTTTGAATGATGTGATGTCATTACCCTTGAGTGTACATGCACCATTGCTTTCGCGGATGAAAATAATGGCCGGGCTGAATATTGCTGAGCGCCGCCGCCCTCAGGACGGACAAATCACCTTTGACATGGAAGATAGACAGGTGGACATTCGGGCGGCCACTTCAAATACTATCTATGGTGAAATGTGTTCGCTGCGTATTCTGGATAAGGCCTTTGCTTTTATGCCTTTACCGGAGATTGGTTTTCTGCCTGACATTTTGGAGAGATACATGCAAATGGTGAGAACTCCCTTTGGCATGATATTAATCAGTGGTCCTACCGGTTCGGGTAAGACCACCACTCAGTATGCTACCGTTAACCAGCTTGATGCCGTTGCACGCAAAATTATTACCATTGAAGACCCGGTGGAATATCACTTTACTAATATTAATCAGATGCAAGTCAACCCGGCCGCCGGGGTAACTTTTGCTACCGGACTTAGAGCCTGTATGCGGCTTGACCCTGATGTGATTCTGGTAGGGGAGATACGTGATTCGGAAACGGCTCAGATAGGTACCCAGGCAGCCCTGACTGGTCATTTGGTACTCTCATCGGTTCATGCCAATGATACGGTGAGCACTATCATCCGAATGATGGACCTTGGGATAGAGCCTTTCCTGATTACCTCAGCGCTGATTGGTGTCGTCGCCCAGCGAATGGTACGTCGCGTTTGTCCCTACTGTTCCCGACCCACTGAAGTTAGTCTTGAAGAGCGAGAGGCTTACGAACAGGAAATGGGTGAAAAACGCTCCGAATTCATCGTTGGTGTCGGTTGTAATTTTTGTGCTGGCACTGGCTATCTGGGGCGAACCGGAATCTTTGAGGTTCTGCTGGTTAGCGAGGCCATAAGGCGAATGATTGTGAAGAGTGCCGACTCTGATGAGATTCGTGCCCAGGCCCGTAAAGAAGGCATGGCCCTACTCTGGCATGATGGGATGCTGAAAGTAAAAGAGGGCATTACTACTCCCGATGAAATCTTCCGCAATGTCTTCTCTATCAGTTAAGGGGGATAATGGCAAGTACTGTTGAGGCTCCCAAACAGCAGAAAGAGCTGACTTACCGCTATATCGCCACCACCAGACAGGGGACTCTGGTGAAGGGTAATATTAAGGCGCCCAGTGAGATTGCCGCAGAGCGACTGCTGGTGGCGAAAGGCTACATCCCGGAACATGTTGAGATCGCGCCTTCTATGTTCAGCCTGGAAGAAGCTTTCCCCACCCTTTTCCGAGTCAAACCTCGAGATGTAGTCGTCTTCTCGCGTCAGCTAGCGACGCTTCTCCGGTCAGGTATTTCACTTCTGCCGTCGCTGGAGATTCTTCAAGGTCAGGTAGCTAGTAGTCGAGCTTTTAAGAGTACTCTGGGAAGCGTCATTAATGACATTCGCTCTGGGGGTTCATTTTCGCAAGCCGTTTCCAAGTATCCCAAGGCATTTGACGAGATTTACTCTAGAACAATTGCCGTTGGCGAAGAGTCCGGGAATCTGGAAATGGTTCTAGAACGGATGGCCGACTATATGGAGAAACGGTCTGCAATGGCGCAAAGGGTGAAAAAGGCGTTAACCTACCCAGCATTAGTGATGGGCGTTGGTGTGATCGTGGTTATCATACTGATAACGGTGGTCATGCCCCAGTTGCTGGGTATGTTCGCGTCGATGAATGTTGAGCTGCCCTTGCCCACCAGAATCCTCATTGCCGTGACTGAAATTTTTGCCAACTACATGCTTTATATTGTCATCGCTGTGGCGGCATTAGGCGCCTTGTTAGTATGGATGACGAAGCAGCCCACCGGAAAGCGAATCCTTGACCGTATTCGACTCAGTATGCCGATTATTGGTCCGCCTGCCCTGATGTCAGAGTTAGGCCGTTTTGCCCGAACCCTGTCAGTGATGGTCAGTTCCGGGCTAAAATTGCAGGAGACAATGGAGATGCTTCCCCAGGCCACCACCAATATGGTATTTCGCGATGCCTTAAGTAAGGTTCATGAGAGGCTCCTTCTCGGGGAGGGGTTAGCTGACCCAATGACTCACATCAGTCTCTTTCCACCTCTTATGGTCCAGATGGTGGCGGTAGGCGAGGAAAGTAATACCCTTGACTTCACCATGGGGGTTGTCGCCGACTTTTTTGAAACTGCCGCCGAAGAAAAAACGACCGCCATGGTGGGAATGATAGGTCCCCTCAGCACCATTGGCATTGCGCTACTGGTCGGCTTTATCGCCCTATCGGTACTTATGCCAATGTATACCCTCACCGGTGCCTTTGGCTAATTGACAGAAGGCAATTCACCAGTTACACTTAAGGCAAATAGGATATTTTTGTCTATAATGAGGCGCTGATGTTATAAGATGAGCGGGTAAAGCACGAATTAGGAACGAAAAGAGAGGGGAAATTGGACCAAGCTGAAGTGTATGAGCCGGCAAGCGAGGAAATCAAATTAAAAGCAACTAGAAGAGCCGGAGAGAGAGCCAGAATCGCCAGATGGGACCTCAACGTTGCCGTATTTTTGTTCGTGGTTTTGATTATCGTCATTATCTTGCTGTTTCAGGATTTTGGAATTGAAATTGTGGCGCCAGTTGCCATCTTCGGTTTAGTCGTGGTCTGGCTAGTAGGATGGAGACGGGGGAGGCAGTTATACCAGAGTTTTTATGATGAAGAAATAGCCAGGTTGACGCGAGAGTTAGTCGAGGAGGAAAAGAAGGTGGAGAAAACAATGGAGGAAACAATAGAGGAGAAGGTTCAGAAGGCACTGCGGGAAAGATGGCGATAGCCAGAAAGGTGCTTGTCCGCCTTCTACTAATTAGACGTGGACACTAGCGACTGAAGAGTAGGGGAAAATGGATAATTTATTAGCCAGAATTCGCCGCATGGCATTTGTTGTTATCCTCGGCGTCTGCCTGATTGTCTATGTTGGTCTTGCCATTCTTTATTTGCAACAGGGGCCAGAGCAGAAAGACTTAGAGGAACAAATCAATAAGACATTTCTCATCGTATACAAGCCGTTGCCCAGCATGGATAAGTTACAGGCAGAATATGATGAAATAAACCTTGCGCTAACGCCACTGTCAGTACCAGACGTCCTTGAGATAATTGTCGGCATAGCTGAGGAAAGCGGAATTGATGTTGACCCGGCTAATGGCAAGTTCCACGTTCTACCCCCGGCTAAACCCCAAAAAAAGAAAATGGCTGTGGGTACCTATGAGATTATTTCTTTCCAAAATATCAAGGTGCAGGGTGATTACAACAATGTGATGGCTTTCATTTCCGACTTGGATTCAGGCAAAACGAAGCAAACCATGGTGCTGAAGAGAGTAAGGATTAGCCAAGTTGAGATCAGGTTTGGAGATGAAGAGGCAGACCGGAGAACAGAGTTCCGTCAGGTGTTATCAGCGGTGAGTGACATGATGGCTGAAAATGATATCACCGAGATACCTAACCCGATAAACTATGAGGGCGGTACCGCAACTGATGACATGATGGCCTTCCCCGATATCACCACCACGGCTGCCGAAAAAGGCTATACTGGGACTGACACCCCGTGGGATGGCTACCTGCTCTATCAGCATGACCGGATCTTTTCCGACAATACCACTGAGTATGAGACCGTCAGCTATATCATCACGCCCACCACCTTTTATTACTATACCTGTGAGGCTGATGGTAGTGTTCGCCAGTTTGACGGACCTGATATCACCACCGCTACCGAATATTTTGGTAGCGAGGAGTTCGAGATTGAAACCGTGGCTATCTTGTCTGTTGACCTCTATACCAAACCGGTTGAAGGGTGACCAGCTTTGCTAGCGAGGTAAAAGGAGAAGGTAAACTTGGCGGAAAAAGACGTATCCGGAACTAAGAGTGTTTTAGCCCTTGATCTAGGCACCACCGTCCGTAAGCTCACGAGGGCCATAGGGAGGACAGTGGGCAAATGGGCAGGTGGGAAGGTGGTAACCCTTGATATCGACAGCACTAGCATCAGACTCTTGGAGACCAGGGGAGGGGTGGTAAGAAGATGGGCAGATGTCTCTTTTGAACTGGGCAAAGCGGAGGGAAAAGAAGCTTCAGACGAGCTGGCTCTGGGCAGGGCCGTCAGGCACCTCATGACTTCAAGTGGTATCAAGGCGAATAAAGTTATTGCCAGCCTCAGTGGTCTTTATTCGGTAAGCCGTATCCTATCAGAATCTAGCCTGCCTCCAGCACCAACCACTGAGGAAGCTATCCTAGAGCTGGCTAATGACATAATGCCCTTACCTGAGGATAGGCGATATTTTTTCTGGCAAACTATTAAGGCTGATGAGGGCGAGCGACTGTTCCTTGCCCTGGGTGTTGCCAGAGAAGTAGTGGATAATGAAATGCGCGCCCTGAGGGCAGTGGGTATCACTCCCCAGATAGTGGAGCTTAAGGCTATGGCGCTAACCAGGACCGTGAATAAGGAGCAGGCCCTTATCCTCAATATTGAGCCCGCTAGCTTTGACGT
>JAUWBK010000102.1 GCA_030605045.1 Dehalococcoidia bacterium | reverse complement strand
TAGGCTACTTTTGCTCTCTTTTTATCCTCTCGACTTCTTTTTCTATAGCTGCTATGTCTGAGCGGCGTTCAAATACAAAGACGCGTAAGTAGTGAAACAGTACGAAAACACCCCAGATTCCCAAGGGCCAAAGGAACCAAGGATACCCTCCCAGGTTTGTCAGCGCCCATATGATAATCAGCATAGTATTGATAGCTGCCCAGACGCCAAAGTGACCCCAAAAGCCTTTCTTTTCCTTAACTCTCCTTCTTGCCTCCTCATAGATTTGCTCATCTGATAGTTGTTTTGCCATTTCTGCACCTCCTCTTGACTTTCTGCGAATTTTAGGTTAGATATTACCCATTGTCAACGGGTGCTGGTCTGGAGTATAAGATAAGCAGTTACTGCGAAGCCAGGACAGGTGGCTTCTTCTTGATTACTTCTTTCACCGCTTTGGCAATATCATTAGCGGTTAGTTCGTAGGCTACTTTCAGTTCAGCTACAGTTCCCGACTGACCAAAGCGATCCTTGATGCCGACCCTCTTTACCGGAACTGAGCAATTTTCGACAACCACTTCGGCCACTGCGCCGCCCAACCCGCCAATAATACTACTGTCTTCCACGGTAACAATGGCACCGGTCTCTCTGGCCGCGTTGATGATAGACGCTTCATCTAACGGTTTAATCGTATGCATATCAAGGAGACGTACCTTAATACCTTCTTTGGCGAGCATGTCGGCGGCGGCGAGGGCGTCCGCGAGCATGATGCCAGTGGCAATGATGGTGGCATCTTCGCCATCCATCAGAGTTACCGCCTTCCCCAATTCAAACGGGTATTCCTCCTTATATATGGTAGGCACCGGAGGGTTGGCTAATCTAATGGCAACTGGCCCGAAATATTCGGCCACCGCCTTGGTTACTTTCTTCGTTTCCACCGGGTCAGCGGGAGAGACGAGAACGAGATTGGGGATGACGCGTAGAGCCGTAATCTCCTCAATGATCTGGTGGGAGCCGCCCATAAAGGCCCAGAGCATTCCTGAGTTGCAGAGCACTATTTTCACATTAAGCTTATCAAAGGCAGCGTTCTGCCTTATCTGGTTATAGGCCCGACCCACGGCAAAGATACTGTGGCAGTGGGTAAAGGGAATTTTCCCCGCTCCGGCCATACCGGCAGCGGTGGTGATCAGGTTCGCTTCAGCGATACCAACATCATAAATTCGGTCTGGGTACTCTTTTTGGACAAGTTCACCGGCAGCGCCCCGAGGAAAATCCCCGTAGAGAAGGACTATGTTGCCGTTTTTCTTGACCAGCTCTACCATCTCCTCATTGTAGGCTTGATACATGGCTTTCATCTCGCCTAGTGGTTCCATTACATAGTTACGTTTCATTTTTTACTCCCTTATGGTGATTATTGGCTCTTCCACCGGCTCTCTTACTTGAGTGCCTCAATCGCCTCAGCATACATTTCATCGGAGAGCTTGCAGAAGTGCAGGTTCTTGTGTTCAAAAGAAGGCACGCCCTTGCATTTGATGGTGTGGGCGATGATGGCGTGGGGTTTGCCCTTAACCTTGTCCGCCTTTTCCAGGGCATTAAGGATTTCATTAAAATCGTGGCCATCAATTTCGGTGGTATCCCAGCCGAAGGCTTGCCACTTCTCCGCCATCGGCATCATGTTTATCCTTTCTTCCACGGTGCCACTGGACTGGAATTTGTTATGGTCAACAATGGCGACGAGGTTGTCAGCCTTGTAATGGGTGGCCGCCATAACTGCCTCCCAGACCTGTCCCTCATTGCTCTCCCCGTCCCCAACGATACAGAAGACACGAAAACGCGGAACTGGTCTGCCAGACGCATCTTCAGAGGCGTCAATTCGAGCGGCTAAAGCTTCTCCCAAGGCAAAGGATAAACCCTCTCCCAAGGAACCACCGGAATACTCAATCCCGGGCACCTTGCGCTCGGTATGGGCCTGTAAAGTAGCGCCAAACTTACCGTAAGACTGGTATTCCTTCTTGGAGAAGTACCCCGCTTCACCAAGGGCCGCGTAGACCGTTTCACAGCAGTGAGCTTTGGAGACAATGAGTCGATCCCTCTCTTCCCACTGTGGATTTCTGGGGTCATGTTTCATGTAGCAGAACATCAGCGCGGCAATGATATCCGCCTGGGAAAATGAGCCGCCCATCCAGCCAGACTCGCCGGCTCTTATCATTTCCACCGCGTCTCTCCGCAGAATCTTGGCTTTTTCCTCCAGTTTTTTGATCACCTTTTCATCATAGGCCATATCTTTATACCTCCTTTGGCACGCTAGCTATATATTATACAGTCTTGCTTCTCGGTGCAACTTTTCCGTTGACAGCTAGCCAGCTAGGCGTTAAGATAAACAACGGTCATTAATATGGTTAGCATGCCGTTTCAGTGGTAACACCCAGAGGAAAGGGGATGCGCAAGACTTTAGTATCGACGTAGCAGCACAGAAGTTGTCCCAAAAGACCAAGCAGTACCTAGTTAGTCAAATTTTGTCATCAGGAGGAATGAAACAACGTGAAAGCATTAGTCAAAACAAGCCAGGCTCCGGGATTTGAATATATTGATGTTGATATGCCTACCATCGGTCCCAAGGATGTGTTGATTAAAGTGAAGACAACGAGTATCTGCGGCAGTGATATCCATGCCTTCCACTCATCACCAGGTATAATGCATTTAATGAAGCTGCCGGTAATCATGGGTCATGAAACGTGTGGTGAAATAGTAGAAGTAGGTGAGGGTGTCACCAACCTGAAAAAGGGTGACCTCGTTTCTCCGGAACCACACATTTTCTGCGGGGTTTGTTACTATTGCCAAACGGGAGCGGCACTTAATTGCCAGAACATGGGCCTTTTTGGCATTAGCACTGATGGTGCCTTTGCCGAGTATGCTAAGATACCCGAGAGCGCCTGCTGGAAACATCCCGAAGGCACTTCGTATGAACTCGGTGCCATTCACGAACCCTTAGGGGTGGCAATGCATGGTGTCATGGCCGGGGAAATTAACGGCAAAAGCGTGGCCGTTTTTGGCTGTGGACCAATTGGTCTATTTGCCATCGGCGCCTCGAGGGTCTTTGGCGCTACCAAAGTTTTTGCTCTGGAAATAGCACCGAAACGGCTGGTCATGGCCCGCCAGTTATTCCCTGATGTCACCCTGATTAACCCTAAAGAGCAGGACCCAGTTAAAACCATCATGGAAGCGACCGATGGGCTGGGGGTAGACGTATCTATTGAGCTCAGCGGCAGTCCCGAAGCATTGAAACAGACGTTTAAGGTGCTGAAGCGCGAGGGCAGGGTGAGCTTAGTTGGTATCCTAGCGGGACCAGTTGAATTGGAGGTGCATAAAGATATCATCCTCAAAGAAGCGAGGGTATTTGGTGTCTTTGGTCGGGTAGTCTGGCAGACATGGTGGCAGGTTCGGGCGCTATTGGACACGGGTAAGTTCGACCCCTTACCGGTAATCACCCACCGCTTCCCATTGTCTGATTTTAAGCAAGCCTTTGAACTGGCTACCAGTGGTGAGGCAGGCAAGATATTGCTTTTCCCCTGAGGTAGGAATAATAAGCATAGTAGATTACGCAAAGCGGGCAGGTTTTTTCCCACTAATTAAAAAACCAGAAAGGATGGTCAGCCATGGGAGAGCGCTTGAAAGGAAAAGTAGCTATTGTTACCGGAGCTGGCTGGTAAAATTGTACCCACATCATACTTTTGATGATTTCTTCTTCCTGCACTAATTCATTGATTACAATCTGCATGGTTTTACCCATGTCGACGCTCTGTTACATTTTTTGCCCGATACGCCTTCCATCGAAAAAGTGCCAATGGATAAGTTCATGGGCGAAGCAGCCCTAGTGGACTCACTAGCCGATGATGTCAAGGCGGGCAGAAAGAGTGCCCAAGATGCCGCCAAAGAGATGGCCAGGCAATGCGTGTGTGGAATATTCAACCCCGCACGTGCTACCAAGTTGCTGGAGCAGGTCATTGGCAATAGTAATGGTGCGGACAATATCTGGGGCCTTCGCAGACGTGGAATACAAATCATGCTTTACCGATTGGAGAAGGAGACTGGATTGCCTTGTAATCCACATACGTTCAGGAGGACGTTTGCTTCTAACTTGCATAGGAGTGGGTTGGACGTGGAGCACATCATGAGGTTGGGAGGATGGGAGAGCTTGGATATGGTGCTGAGGTATACGAGGTCGGTGAAGTTTGAGGAGAGTTTGAGGCTGTATCAAGCTATAAAAAGCACAGTATAAGTAGAATTTGAAGTATGTTTAGAAGCACTGGAATACAACAGAATTGCAATTTCAGTGTGACTTAAGCATATTGTATTAGTTAAAATTCTTAGTAGCCGAAGTAACATTTGAAGTTCAAACATTGATGAGGTATCTTGAGGTCGTATACATCTGAAGGATTTCATATCTACAGAGGGTGAAAGACATAGAGTTGTTCCGGGTACTCCTTTATCACTTTCTCTAGCTCGTGCCATACCTTTTGCATAAGCACCTGAATGTCACGACTGAAATCACTAGTGTGTTG
>JAUWBK010000109.1 GCA_030605045.1 Dehalococcoidia bacterium | reverse complement strand
TGATTAACCAGGGCATAATACACCCTTCTTAGTGGTGCCGGAGGTGGGACTCGAACCCACAAGGATTGCTCCGGCGGATTTTAAGTCCGCTGCGTCTGCCTATTCCGCCACCCCGGCGTCACCTACGTTATTGTAACGGTTGGCCGTTTGGGCGTCAAGGTTCTTATCTTAATCCTCTTATCCATTGATTGCCTCTCGTGGTATACTCTGGCCGGGAGGTGTCAGAATGCACAAAGGATTATTGGTCTGGAATATTATCTTAACGGTTTTAACGGTGCTATTAGTCGCCGGGATTTTAGTGCAAAACAATTTTATCAGCCTCAATAGTGAAAGGATTCGCATCACGGACGAGAATTTTGCGAAAATTAATGAGGTGGTGAAGGAGCATGCTGTGGTCATTGGCGAGCATGCTAAGGTCATTAACGAGAATGCGGAACTTATGAATGAAGAATACCTGGCCGCAATTGAAGCGAACCAAACGGTAATGGATGAAATGGCTGAGCTTGTTACTGAATACCAAGAAGTAATTAACTGGAATGCCATTTATTTTGAAGAGATACTGGGCAATCTAGAAGATCTATCTCTCATCGTGACACAATAAAGTGCCACTCGGGTGGTTAGGAGGTGGGCTATGGTGGGTATTGACAACGGCATAAATAAGGATTAAACTCAAATCCCAAAATGTGAAATAGTTTTAAAATTGACGGAAAGGTAGGAACTTTTAATGAAAATTACCAAAATAGAAGCCATTGAACTTCGCTTGCCTGAGAAAGAAGTTCACGAGGCAAAGTTTTCCTCTGCTCAGGATGCCGTCATCGTCAAAATCCATACCGATGAGGGAGTCGTCGGTATCGGTGACTCTTATTCCTCGCCTCACGTGGTAAAAGCCATGATCGAAGCACCACTTAGTGGGGCGAGTGCTACAGGATTAGCCAGGTTGCTGATTGGCTTAGACCCTCTGGACATAAGGCCCATCAACCATATGCTTCAGGCGAGGAATCTCCGGTTAGGGCGGCGGGGCATAATCTGTCACGCTATTGCTGCCATTGACATTGCGCTGTGGGATATTGCCGGCAAGTACTACAACAAACCGGTTTACCAACTTCTCGGTGGTGCTTTCCACAAAAAGTTCCGAGCTTATGCCAGTATCCTGTTTGGTAAAGATGGTAACGAAACCGGTGAGATTGGCAAGAGGTGGATAAACGAAGGGTTCACCGCGGTAAAATTTGGCTGGACCCCGATGGGACAAAGTGAAAAATTAGACCTGGAACTGGTAGAAGGAGGCCGACGCGGTGTTGGAGACAAAAATGACCTTATCATTGACGCCGGGTGCTGCTGGGATACCAACACGGCAATAAAGCGGGCACAGCAATTCCAAGACTATAAGGTGCTCTTTCTGGAGGAGCCGCTGAACCGGGAAAACCTTGAGGGGTATCGGAAGCTGACCAGTGTTTCCCCAATTCCCATCGCTGCTGGCGAGGGAGAAGCGGGAAGATTTGCCCATCAGCATTTCATCGAGCAGAGCGGAATCAATATTGTCCAGATAGATGTTGAAAATACCGGCCTTACCGAAGCTAGCCGGATTGCCGATATGGCTGAAGACCACGGCGTGAAGGTGGTTAACCACTTCTACACAAATTCGATTGGCTTGGCGGCCTGTTTACACTGGCTGGCGTCTCGCCAGAGTGCTTTTATATTGGAATATTGCGTGGAAGAAACACCGATAAGGCAAGACCTGACAAAGCAAAAATTGCCAGTTGTGGATGGCTATGTTGAGGTACCGGAAGGCCCAGGCCTTGGCGTTGACCTGAACGAAGAAATTATCGAACGCTACCAAGTCAGGTAACCTAGTTATTATTACTCATAAACAGGAGGTTTAGCCATTGGCTGTGGAGAAATATTTGGTGTCTTTGAAGGGGAGTATTGTCAATCTGGACTTTGACACGGTGGTTAAAGTGGCTCAGGAGGCGATGGAGGCAGGTGTAGACCCGCGCCGAGCCATAAACGAAGGTATGGTTTCAGGAATGGCCATAGTTGGTGAAAAGTTTGAGAAAGGGGAATATTTCCTGTCTGAACTGGTGGTGGCGGCCGAGGTCATGAAGGAAGGCCTGAAGGTGGTGAATCCTTACCTAAAAGAAGAAGGTTCCCAGAGATTGGGCAAGGTGGTCATCGCGACCGTAGAGGGAGACCACCATGACCTTGGGAAGGGCATTGTCACATCTCTACTAAGAGTGCACGGTTTCGAGGTGGTTGATTTGGGAGTTGATGTCGCCACGGAGAGGATAATCGATGCGGTGAAGGAGCACCAGCCGGATATAGTGGGTATGTCCGCGCTGCTCACGCTAACCATGCCCAAAATGGGGGAAGTAATCGAGGCCTTAAAGGCAGCGAGCTTTAGGGAAAAGGTTAAGGTCATCCTCGGTGGGACACCGGTAACCTTGGAGTTTGCCGAAAGCATAGGTGCTGACCACAGAGCCGTTAACGCCCTGGAAGGGGTGAAGAAGTGCGTGGAGTGGGTGACTCCCCAGTAGAGGAGGAAATGATATGGCTGAGATGACTCGTCGCGAGAGGATAATGACTGCAAGCGGCAAAAAACGTGTCGACAAGCTGCCTTTTTTCCATATCTGGAGACACTGCCAGATAGGCTGGGTGGAGCGGGAATGCCGTAATCGGGGAATGGGCATGAGCTGGGCAAGACCAAGCTATATCGTGGAGATGCATGGTGTGGAGGTGAGTGAGCAGCAGCTGATGGTGGACGGAAAGAAAGTGTATCGCCGGACCTATTCGACCCCCGTGGGCAGTATCTATTTAGACGAGAGGCGAGACCCTGGTTCTGGAGAATGGCATGGACTACGAAGCTGGAAAGACGTGCAACCGTGGCAGACGGAACGTTTAATCAAGCGACCTGAAGATTACGAAGTCCTTAAATACGTTGTGGAACACACGGAATACGTCCCCGATTACTTTCCGATTGAACAAGCCAAGGACTGGCTAGGAGAAGATGGTTTGGTGACGGATTTTCTGCCACACCAGCCGATGCAGATGTTGATGATTGACTGGATAGGAAGCGAGGGAGGACGGTTTTTCATCCATCACGCCAAGTATCCTGACCTGGTCGAAGACCTTTACCGGGCCATCGCGAGGAGTCGTGAGCCCATGTATGAGATAGCGGCCAAATCGCCCGCCGATATTGTCTGGTGTGGGGACAATATTGATGGAGTTCTGGTTAACCCGAGGCTTTTCGAAAAATACTTTATGCCCGAGTATGAAAAAATGGCCAAGATTTGCCATGAACACGGCAAACTTTTGGCTGTCCACATGGATGGCAGGGTGGGCGTGCTGAAAGACCTAATTACCAAGACGCCAATAGATATCATCGAGGCACTCCATCCACCCCCCATGGGCGACCTGCCGATAGGCGAAGCCCTTTCCCTCTGGAAAGACAAAGTCATCTGGACGGGCTTTCCCGGGTCGGTGTATGTCCTTGGACCTGAGGCAACGAAACGGCACGCACTGAATCTACTCAGAGAGGTGGTACCCGGCGATAGACTGTGCATTGAAATGTCCACGGAAAACCTGGTGTCCAACGAGAATCTCCTGATGCTAACCTCGGTCCTGGAGAACGCGGAGCTGCCACTGACTCGGGAAAAGATTGACCAAATCGAGAGGTCTCTAAGTTAAAGCTAATAAAAGCTAGAGATTAATCAGGAAGCAAGCTTATGGCCTTGTTAGAACTATTGAAACAGAGAAAAAGTGTGCGGAATTTCCTGGATAGGCCGGTTGAGAGAGAAAAGATTTTGATGTGCCTGGAAGCGGCTCGGGTGGCTCCTTCTGCCTGCAATTCACAGCCGTGGAAATTCATCATTGTTGATGACCGGGAGCTAAAGAACAAACTATGCAAAAAGGCCTTTGGTGGCATCTATGCGATAAATTCTTTTTGCCGAACGGCACCGGTCATCGTCGCAGTGGTCTCCGAGAAGTCCAGGTTCCTAGCTCGAATCGGTGGTATGTTCCGCGGGACAAAATACTACCTCATCGATATCGGGATAGCCGGTGAGCATTTCGTCTTGCAGGCGGAAGATTTAGGCCTTGGCACCTGTTGGATTGGCTGGTTTAATGAGTCAGCGGTAAAATCAATGTTGAATATCCCCCAGAGCAAGAAGGTAGACATCTTGCTCGCGCTGGGCTATTACGATAAAGAAAAAGTAAAATCGGAACACGATAGGGAACCGCTGGATAAAATCGCGTCCTTTAGCTCGTATTGAGTACAGCGACCTTCTTATAAGCTACATTTGTACCAA
>JAUWBK010000071.1 GCA_030605045.1 Dehalococcoidia bacterium | reverse complement strand
TCAACATCCAGTTTCTTCCGTTTGATTACATCCTGCACGTAGGCAATTCCGTCAGCCAAGGTGAAGGCTAATTCCTGAACGGCAGTGGCCCCAGCCTCCCGGATATGATAGCCACTGATGCTTATCGTGTTCCACCGGGGAACATACTTAGTGCCAAATTCAATAGTATCACTGATAAGCCTGATGGAGGGTTCGGGAGGACACATAAAGGTTTTTTGGGCAATAAACTCTTTGAGCATATCATTTTGAATCGTCCCCCCCACTTTGTCCCAGCTCACTCCCTGCTTTTCCGCGGCGACTAGGTACATCGCCCAAAGAACACTGGCCGGAGGATTAATGGTCATCGAAGTGGTTACTCTGTCTAGAGGAATATTTTTGGTCAGGATTTCCAAATCAGCCAAGGTATCAATGACTACGCCGCACTTGCCAACCTCAGCGGTGGCTCTTGGCGAATCAGAGTCGTATCCCATCAGCGTGGGAAAATCGAAAGCGGTGCTTAAACCGGTTTCGCCTTCTTTTAATAATTGATGCCATCTTTGGTTGGTATCCTCAGCCGTGCCTAGCCCAGAGAACATGCGGAATGTCCATACTTTTCCGCGATAACCAGTAGCCTGGCAGCCTCTGGTGAACGGATAGAGGCCGGGATAACCAATACTAGCGTCAAAGTCTAAATCCTTGATACTCTCCGGAGTATATATCGGGTCGATATCTAAATCGGAAATGGTGGAGAATCGTCTTTTCTCTGGAAAGTCATTAGTAGACCTCTTGACCTCCTCCTGCCACCTTTCCATTCCCTGACGTGCCTCATCTGGTGTCTTATCACTAAACATGGTTATCCCCTCCCCTCGACCTTCTGGACAGAAGCATAATCTTTTTGCGCCCAAGCATAGCCCTTATTAAGGGCTCGCTGGTTCATTTCAAAACGCTCTTGATTTTTGGACAGCATGCTGTCCATCACCGCTAGAATGCTGGACATGGATACCACTGGGCGGTTAGCCAGCAAAGCACCCAGGGCGACTAAATTGCTTACTGAATTATCCCCCAGCTTCGCCGCCAAATCATTAGCCGGCACATAGACCGCGCCAATGTCCTCCCGACTTACCTTTGACGGGACCAGCGACTGATTAATAACTAGCAGGCTATCTGGCTTCATGGCTGGTTCAAATTTGGCTAAAGAAGCCGCGTTCATGGCAATAGCGATAGTGGGCCTGGTGATGAACAGAGCTCCTATTTTCTCGTCGGAGATGGTAACATTGCACCAGACCATGCCCCCCCTCTTCTCCGCTCCGTAGGATGGCACGTACAAAACCTCATGCCCCTCCAGGAGACTTGCCTCGGCCAGAAGCCGACCGATAAACAGCACCCCCTGTCCCCCGAAACCACCCAAGGCTATTTCTTCATGCACGGCCGGCCTCCTTCCTCAGAACGGCAACGGCCTCGATAACCTTATACTCGCCGAGGGGATACTGGGGGAGCAGGTGCTCAACCAACCACTCCAGTGCCTTCACTGGCTCTACCTTCCAATTCGTCGGGCAGGGGGATAGTACTTCCACCAGCGATATACCTAAGCCAGCCAGCTGGGTTCTGAAGGCAAGTTTTATCGCCTGCTTTGTTTTTCGAACTGCCGCCGGGTTGTGCACCGAGACTCGGGCAACATAGGCTGGTCCCTCCAGGGTGGAGAGCATTTCGCAGACCCGAATGGGATACCCGGACAGAGCGGGTTTGCGACCATCGGGGGTGGAGGTAGAGTACATACCAACAAGGGTGGTGGGAGCCATCTGCCCGCCAGTCATGCCGTAGATGGCATTATTGACAAAGATGGTGGTGATATTCTCGCCCCGAGCACAGGCATGCACTATTTCGGCGGTGCCAATAGCCGCCAGGTCGCCGTCTCCCTGATAGGTGAAAGGAATAAGGTGAGGATGACACCTCTTGATGGCGGTAGCCACCGCCGGGGCACGTCCATGAGCCGATTCCAGGCCGTCAAAGTTAAAATAGTGATAAGAATTGACACTGCACCCAACGGAAGCGACACATACTGCTCTTTCCTTAAGGTTCAACTCATTAACTACCTCGGCGATGAGACGAAACACGATGCCATGCCCACAACCGGGACAGAAGTGGAAAGGATAATCCTCTAAGGATTCCGGTCTGTGGTAAAGGGCGGTATCCAGTTCTGAGACGTCTGACTTAGCCATATCACCTGCCAACCGGTTGTTTTACCATTTTCTCTATGGCGTCCAGTATCTCCTCCGCTGACAGCGGTACACCACCGTATTGATTGACCAGTTCCACTCGTTTATCCAGGCCCACCGCCAGTCTGACATCTTCGATAAACTGGCCAGAGCTCAGTTCTGCCACTAGAAAATTGTCGACTCTCTGGGCCAGATTCGACAGGGCTTCGTAGGGAAAAGGGAAGAGGGTGATGGGACGGAGCAACCCTACGGGTAGTCCCTCCTGCCGAGCCACTCTCATCGCTGTCAGTGCCGAACGGCTGGCGCTACCATAGGCCACTATCACCAGGGAAGCATCGTCTAGGTTAATGCCTTCATAGCGAACCTCGTTCCGGCGTATCTTTTCGAATTTCTGGAGCAGAAGTTCGACCCGGGGTCGGAAATTGGCCGGTTCCATCTCGAAGGAATTGATTATGTTTTTGGGGCGACCCAGGGCACCGGTGATCGCCCAGGGTTTACCGGGTAATTCCGTGACCGGTTCGCGCATTACTACGGGCTCCATGGCTTGACCCAGGAAACCGTCTGGCAGCACCACTACTGGGTTACGGTATTTGTCCGCCAGTTCAAAGGCCAGCATGGTAAGGTCCATCATTTCCTGTACTGAGGCCGGAGCCAAGTTTATAACGCGGTAATCGCCGTGGCCACCGCCCTTAATCGACTGGAAATAGTCACCCTGGGCACCACCGATGTTGCCTAGTCCGGGACCACCCCGCATTACATTTACGATTACCCCGGGCAACTCAGCTCCCGACATATAGGAGATACCTTCCTGCTCCAGACTGAAACCGGGGCTGGAAGTAGAAGTCATCACCCGGCAACCGGCAGCGGCGGCACCGTAGACCATGTTTATGGCGGCCAGCTCACTCTCCGTTTGTACAAACACCCGCCCCTCCTCCGGCATCCGCTTTGACATGTGTTCCAGGATTTCGTTTTGGGGCGTAATGGGATAGCCAAAGTAAGCTTGGCAGCCAGCTAAGATAGCACCTTCGGCGATGGCAATATTACCTGCCATCAAAGTTTTACTTGACATTCGACCGCTCCGCAAATGGCTATTGGTTAGGCGACTAGCTCGATTGGTACCCTATTGTGACGATACACGGAAATAGCGGTGTCAGGGCACATCATAGCGCAGGCGGTACAGCCGGTGCAGTCATGAGCTTTTTCCTCGAGGACGACTGCCGGGAGATATCCCTTCTCGTTAATGTGGGAGGCTAGACCGATAATTTCTTTAGGGCAGACGGAGATGCAGAGACAGCATCCTTTGCACCTTTCGGCGTCGATGATGATATAAGCTGAGCTAATGCGTTGTGCCACTACCATTGTCTTTACCTCCCTTTACCACCAGTCCCTCTAACTTTAATTATGAACAGAATTGTTACCATGTCAATGGTATAAATCTGGCGGAAAAAGGCACAATTTTCGATAACAACGGCTATTTAACACGCATTCCTCCGTTTTGATGCACAAGTACAGCCATTGACGGCAAAAACTCGTGCAAAAACAGCAGCCGGTCAGCTTTTTCAATAATTTTGGTGGTCGCCATCGCTATCTTTCGGCACAACGATGAGCTACAAGTGACTTACCGAACAATTTGACAGGAAAAGTTCCCAGTGCCATACTAATTTTGTGATGGATGAGTTAGACCGTGGCTTGATAACAGAGCTAGCCAAAGATGCGCGGCAGAGTAGTGTGGAGCTGTCTCGCAAACTAGGAGTCAGTGAAACTACCATTCGACGCAGGATTCAGCACCTAGAAGAGAATGGCACAATCACTTTTACCGCGATACTAGACCCGGTCAAGCTAGGGTATAGCATCATCGCCATAATCGCCTTAGAAGTGGATCTGGGGAGCATAGATAAGATCTCGGAATCGCTGGCTCTTTGCCCCAATGTACGCTATGTTTCTCTCTGCACTGGCAACCATGATATCTTTATTGGCACCTGGTTCCACTCATCAGGCGAGTTGACGCAATTCGTGAAGGACTATCTCGCTAAGGTACCCGGAATTAGAAAAAGCGAGACCTTTGTCATTTTAGATGTTAAGAAGGATGAAGTTGGCTGGCTGCGAAGCCTGGAACAAGTAAACAAAGATAGTTAAGGCCATAATTATGTTTTCTTGGTAGCCTGGTCAAAGGGGCTATATCCCTGTTCCTGGGCTTGTTGGTCAATGTCTAAAGTAATCAAGCTTGAATGGTGAAAAACCTTCCGTAGAATAATAGTATAGAGTTTGGAACGGGATAGATAAATTCCTTTATCTTATTCGGGTAGCTCGACTGGAGCCAGCCCGTGTGCTCTGAGTAGCTGCATACACATGCTTCCTTTATTTTTAGCAATTGTTTGCAATTGCAACTGAATGCGTTTTTCCTCCAATCAATAATAATATAAAAATCCCGGCTTTGCAATAGCTGTAAGGAAAAATCGAAAATTATTAATTATTAGTCAACCAACTTATAGAGTTTCAGATTGAATCAATCGTCAGTTCACGATATATTTGAAGCATGTTATACTACAATATTGCCCAATTTAACATTTGTTGATTCGATATTATTCAGATTATAAAATATTGGCTAGGTGATCCACTGTTAATGAATAAGCATTTTATTGTTGTATCGTCAGCCGTACTTGCCGGACTAACGCTGTTGGTATCAGGTACGGGTAAGTTACCGGGACAGACTGAATTCATTGATGCATTATTAAAATCATTCTGGACACCACCCGCGGCCTATTTCATTGGCTATTACCTTCCTTGGATAGAAACATGTTTGGGAGTCCTTTTACTATTTGGCTTATTCCCAAGAATCGCAGCCGCTCTGTGTCTTCCTCTTATCATTGGTTTTATAATGAATAACAGTTGGGCACTAATTAACAGGGTAGAAAAGTTCCCTGAATGTGCTTACTGTTTTGGAATATGGGAGGAGTTTTTTGGAGCCCTCTCACCGGTGGGAGCCCTGGTCCTCGATATTGTGCTCCTTGGCTTGGTTTTGATTGTGCTGTTACTTCACAAAGAAGATTTTTTCACGTTCCGTCCTTGGTTTATCAGACGAAAAAAAGGGGAAGAATTATCATGAAATCTCGTCTAGTTCAGAGGAAATGGCGTTTTTATTGGGCAGCCTTAACTTTGTGTATTCTTATGGTTGGTAGCTGCGTTCAGTCGAATAATCTCCCTGTTATCAGTAAGGTGCAGCCTGAGAAAGATTGGGTTACACCTTCGGGTAAGAATATTATTGTGTGTGTTGCCTCTGATGCAGATGATGATAGTTTAACATATGCCTGGTCAGCAACCGGAGGCACCTTTTCTGGAGCAGGACCAGTCGTCACCTGGATGGCGCCTAATACTCCAGGCACCTATGCGCTCACAGTTACGGTAACGGATGGTAGGGGTGGTGAGGTATCAAGTCAGTTGACCATGGACGTATTAGTAAATCATGCTCCGGTTATTGAGAGTCTAATCGCTGAGCCACCTGCGGTTAAGCAGGGTGGACGCGCTACTCTCAAATGTGTTGCTTCTGATCCAGACGGGGATACACTTAACTATGAGTGGGTAGCGGCCAGAGGTAATATCTCCGGTCAAGGCTTTGTTGTGACCTGGACAGCACCAAACGCTTGTGATGAGTATGTCATTAAGGTTACCGTATCTGATATTAAGGGTAGCGAGGCAAGCGAGGAGCTAAAGATTAGGGTAGAAAAACCTGGCTGACCCGAAGAATAAGGGGCCTGGAAGGCCCCCAGATACCAGGGTAAATATCTTTTAATTTCCGCTACGACCATTCTAGTTTAACTTGTTTCACGTTACCGTTACTTGCGTGAAGTTCATACATGAAGCGAACAATATCATCTTGCTTGAATCTTCGGTCACCACGAGGGCTAATTCGGTAGGCCCTGATTATCCCACGGTCGCTCCAACGTCGCAGAGTATTACTATGCACATTGAGAAGTTGGGATACTTCGCTCATTGTCAGCATTGGCGACATTTCATATTTAACTTCCTTCGCGTTACCGTTATTTGCCTGAGGTTCATATATGAAGCGAGCGATATCATCTCGCTTGAATCTTCGGTCACCACGAGGGTTAATTCGGTGCGCCCTGATTATCCCACGGTTGCTCCAACGTCTCAGGGTATCACTATGCACATTGAGAAGTTGGGATGCTTCGCTCATTGTCAGCATTGGCGAAATTTCATTGTTAACTTCCTTCGCGTTAACTTTATTTGCCTGAGGTTCATATATGAAGTGAGCGATATCTTCCAGTCTGAACCTTCGGTCACCACGAGGGTTAATTCGGTGCGCCCTGATTATCCCCTGGTCGCTCCAACGTCGCAGCGTATTACTATGCACATTGAGAAG
>JAUWBK010000117.1 GCA_030605045.1 Dehalococcoidia bacterium | reverse complement strand
TTGATCGGACCCGGCAACAATGGTGGGGATGGGTTAGTTGCAGCCCGCCATTTTCACGACTGGGGAGCCAAGGTCAGTGTCTACCTTTGTGGTCAACGACCACCAAATGACACCAACCTTGAGTTAGTTCAGCAACGCGGCCTAACCTGTATTGAAGCGGCTCAGGATGAGAACCGGGACAAATTTGATGAATTGCTCTCCTCAGCGAACTGCGTCATTGACGCTCTCTTTGGCACTGGTAAAGCCCGCCCAATCCAGGGAGTCCTTCAGCAAGTATTAGACAGAGTAACTCAAGCCAAAAGCAAAACCCCAGGGCTTCAAATCATCGCCGTTGATTTACCTTCAGGACTCAATGCCGATACCGGGGACGTAGACCCAGCCTGTCTCTATGTCGATAATACCATTACCCTTGCTTTCCCCAAGCTGGGCTTATTCTGCTTCCCCGGCGCAGAAAGGGTGGGCGAACTAACCATCGCCGATATTGGCATACCCAACCACCTCGCTAACTCGATAACTACCGAGCTTATCACCGATGAATGGGCAAGAACTGCTCTCCCTGAGCGTCCCCTTAACGCCAATAAAGGAACTTTTGGTCGAGTGCTGGTGGTTGCCGGTTCCATCAATTACATTGGTGCTGCCTATCTGGCTTGCAGTAGTGCGATGCGAGTCGGTGCTGGATTAGTAACCTTGGCTACGGCTGCCAGCCTACAACTCATCCTGGCGGCCAAGCTAACCGAAACAACCTACCTCCCCCTGCCCGAATCACAGCCTGGCATTATCTCCCCGCAAGCTGCCGAGCTAATCGGCCAGCAATTGGGGAACTATAATGTTCTGCTTCTGGGCTGTGGCCTGGGACAAAGCCAATCAGCCACCCAATTCGTCAGCTCCGTACTTTCCAAACCAGAACTGCCAGCACTGGTTCTTGACGCCGATGGACTTAATATTCTGGCGAAAACCCCAAACTGGTGGCAACAGCTCACCAGTGATGCTATACTTACCCCACACCCGGGCGAAATGGCCAGACTGAGCGGATTATCCGTAGAAGAGATACAATCTGACCGGGTAGGCACAGCAAAGAAGTTAGCCCTAGAGTGGCACAAAACGATAGTCTTGAAAGGAGCCTATACAGTTATTGCTAATCCGGAGGGGCACTGCCGAATTAGCCCAATAGCTAATCCGGGGCTAGCCTCAGCCGGGACCGGAGATGTGCTTACCGGGGCGATAGCCGGGTTAATGGCACAGGGTCTCTGCCTTTTTGATGCGGCGACCCTCGGTGTCTACCTCCATGGCAAAGCCGGTGAGATGGTCAAAGACATTATTGGCAATGCGGGAATGATTGCTACCGACCTCTTGCCAGCACTGCCACTAGTGATTAAAAAAATAAGGGAAACAATTCCTAGCTAGTTAGCTTTGATTTGTTTTTAGAGTTATGTTAACCGAGCAGGTAGCAATACTTTTGAGGTAAACTGTAGACAGGGGTACCATGCTACTAGCGATTGATATTGGCAATACGGATATTACTCTCGGAGTTTTTGAAGGTGAGGAGCTTCGTGCCACCTGGCATGTGGCTACCGGCATTCACCGCATGGCCGATGAGTATGCGGCACTACTGCTTAATCTGCTGCATCACCAGAACCTGAAGATAGCTGATATTAAAGAGATAACCCTGTGCAGTGTTGTGCCACCGCTTATCTCTACTTTTGAGGAGCTATTTCAACGGTACTTTCACCTCTCGCCACTGGTGGTCGGCGCTGGCGTTAAGACTGGGGTACGCATTCGAATGGATAATCCCAGAGAGGTTGGGGCTGACCGCATTGTCAATGCCGCCGCGGCCCATCACCTTTATGGTGGCCCGGTAATCATTACTGACCTGGGTACTGCCACTACCTTTGATACGGTATCCAAGGAGGGTGACTATCTGGGTGGAGTTATTGCCCCAGGCATAGACACCGCGGCCGAGGCTCTATTTATGCGTGCGGCAATGTTACCCCGCGTGGAATTAACCCGGCCCGAGCACATCATCGGCACCAATACCACTTCCGCCATGCAATCCGGGCTTATCTTTGGCTATGTCGGCCTGGTGGAAGGTATCGTGGCCCGTATTCAACGAGAATTGAAGGAAAAAGCTAAAGTAGTCGCTACCGGGGGCTATGCGGAACTTATTGCCAAAGAAACTGACGCTATTGATATTGTAAATCCCGATATAACGCTGATTGGATTGAGACTCATCTACCTGATGAACAAAGCTTAGTCCAAAAGGAGCTTGCTCTCCGAGGAGACAATAATGCTAGCTAACAAAACCATCGTCCTGGGTATAACCGGAGGTATCGCTGCCTACAAGGCAGCCGATATCGCCAGCAAATTAACTCAGGCTGGAGCCAGAGTTGAAGTAGTCATGACCGAGTCGGCCACCAAGCTCATCACCCCACTAACTATAGGTACCATCACCCAGACAAAGGTGGTAACCGACATGTTTGAGCCAACTTCTGAGTACAGCCTTGAACATATTACCCTAGCTGAAGCGGCGGACGTGGTCGTTATCGCCCCGGCGACGGCCAATACCGTTGCTAAACTGGCCGCTGGCATTGCCGATAATATGCTTACCAGCACTGTGCTGGCGACAAAAGCACCGGTTATTATCGCCCCGGCGATGAATGATAACATGTTTCAGAATCCGGTTACTCAGGATAATCTGGCCAAGCTGAAAGCCAGAGGTTTTACTATTGTTGACCCGGCTTACGGTCGTCTTGTCTCAGGTAAAACAGGCTGGGGGCGTCTGGCGGAGGTTGAGACAATCATCGGCACCATAAAGCAGGTATTAGGCAAGAAAGGTGATTTAGCAGGTAAACGCATCGTGGTTACGGCGGGCGGCACGCTGGAACCGATTGACCCGGTGCGTCATATCGGGAATCGGTCTTCCGGTAAGATGGGTTACGCCGTGGCGGAAGCGGCCCGGGATAGAGGAGCAACCGTAGCCCTAATCACGGCTCCCACCTCTTTACCCGAACCAGTGGGCATTGAAGTTGTCCCTGTCCAGACGGCTAGTCAAATGAAAGAGGCGGTGGCTAAAGCAGTTGCCAAAGCTGACGCCCTGATTATGGCCGCCGCGGTCGCCGATTACCAGCCAAAAGCAGTCGCTGAGGCCAAAATTAAGAAAGCAGCCCCTACACTGACATTGGAGCTGGTCAGAACCCCTGATATTCTGACCGAGGTAAAAGGCAACTTTCTCAAGGTCGGCTTTGCTGCCGAAAGTGAAGACGTCGTCGCCAATGCCAAACAAAAGCTTCAAAAGAAACAACTTGACTTAATCATAGCTAATGATATTACCAGTGCCGAGAGCGGTTTCGGCGTGGATACCAATAAAGTAGCCATCATTGACCGAGATGGTAAAGTGGACAACCTGCCCCTCTTAACCAAGAGGGAGGTAGCGGAGAAGATACTGGATAAGGTGGTGGAGCTTTTAGGCAAGAAAGCGGGGAGGTAGTAAGATGTTACTTATAGACGGTGTGAAATACGGGGAGTGGATACCGCCATCCGAGGATGAATTTGAGGGGGTGGTGAAAAAGCACACCCTAGAAATCTTTGGCGAACAATCCATATACCTTGATAGGAAGCAAAAGCTAAAGTCGCTGTCGGGAATTGGCTCAATACCTGATGGATACGTTATCTTTCTAGGAGACACACTTCACTGGCACATTGTTGAAATGGAATTATCATTTCATCCACCACATGAGCATATAGTTCCGCAACTCAGTAAATTTACTCTTGGGATAAAGAATCTGAGCACTCAGAATAATTTAGTTAAAGCAATATATGAGCATATAT
>JAUWBK010000129.1 GCA_030605045.1 Dehalococcoidia bacterium | reverse complement strand
ACCAGCCCATTTCCCCTGATGCTGACGCTGCCTATGAACAGACCATTAATCTTAGCGTGGCTGAGCTTGAGCCTACTATAGCCAAACCGCACACGGTGGATAATACCGCCCTGGTTAGTGAGCTTAAGGGAACTAAAATTCAACAGGTATTTATTGGTACCTGTACTAATGGGCGACTGGAAGACCTGGCAATTGTGGCTGGTATCTTAAAGGGAAAGAAGTGTCACCCCGGCACCAGGCTAATAGTTGCCCCGGCGTCGCGGCAGGTTCTGCTCGAGGCGATTGAGGCGGGCTATATCCAAGCTCTGGTTGAAGCGGGAGCGGTTATTTTACCCGCTGGCTGTGGGCCATGCCTCGGTCTCCATCAGGGAATATTGGGTGATGGAGAAACCTGCCTCTCTACTTCTAACCGGAACTTTAAGGGGCGGATGGGTAACCCGGAAGCCTTTGTCTATCTGGGGAGCCCAGCGACAGCGGCAGCGACGGCACTAACCGGTGAAATTACTGACCCAAGGGAGGTAATTTAGGTGCTCAAGGGAAGAGCCTTCAAATTCAGCGATAGCATTTCCACGGATCACATTATCCCCGGTCGGTATGCTCCCCTCAGAAGCAACCTTCCTGAACTGGCAAAGCACGTACTGGAAGACGCCGACCCTACCTTTGTTTCTAGAGTGAAGGAGGGTGATTTTGTCGTGGCTGGCAATAACTTCGGGCTTGGCTCCAGCCGGGAGCATGCGCCGCTGGTGATCAAGATGGCCGGAGTCAGTGCCATCCTGGCGAAATCAGTGGCTCGGATATTCTTTCGGAATGCCATCAACCTGGGGCTGCCGGTATTGATTTGCGATACTGATGGCATTAGTGATGGGGATGAACTAGAGATAGACCTAGCCTCAGGTATGGTCAGAGATATCACCAATGGTAAACAGTTTACTTTTGGCAAAATTCCTGAGGTAATGCTCGGCATTCTTGGCGAGGGCGGGCTTATCCCTTATATCCAAAAACATGGCGACTTCAAGCTATAATTAGGGACGGACTAATGGCTTATCGTGTTACTCTTATCCCGGGCGATGGTATCGGGCCAGAGGTTACCGAGGCGACGAAACGGGTTCTGGAAGCAATCGGCGTTGTTTTCCAGTGGGATTTGGCCTATGCTGGGGCTGATGTTCTGGATAAATACGGCACACCCTTGCCCGAGGATGTGCTTGAATCCATTAGAAAAAACAGGATTGCTCTTAAGGGGCCGGTTACCACCCCGGTAGGCTCAGGTTTCCGGAGTGTTAATGTTGCCCTGCGTAAAGAATTAGACCTTTATGCTTGTGTCCGTCCTTGTAAAACCTACTCCGGAGTATTTTCACTCTATAAGGATGTGGACATCGTTATTGTCAGGGAAAATACCGAAGACCTCTACGCTGGGATTGAGTTTGAGCGGGGGACTCCTGAAGCCGCCAAGCTTATCGAATTAATCGTTGAGACAAAAAGAGGCACTGTCAGGGACGACTCAGGATTTAGCCTGAAAATGATTTCGGAAACGGGTAGTCGGCGAATTGTCAAATTTGCTTTTGAATATGCTCTTGCCTATGGGAGAAAAAAGGTAACTGCCATAAGCAAAGCCAATATCTTAAAATTCTCTGATGGATTATTCTTGGCGGTTGCTCGGGAGGTAGCCCAAGAATACCCGGGTATTGAATTTGAGGACAGACTGGTTGATAATATGACTATGCAACTGGTGAAAAGGCCAGAGCAGTTTGATATCGTGGTGGCACCTAATCTTTACGGTGATATACTTTCCGATTTGTGTGCCGGGTTGGTCGGCGGGCTGGGAGTGGCTCCCGGTGCCAATGTTGGTGATGAAATCGCTGTTTTTGAGCCAACCCATGGCAGCGCACCGAAATACACCGGACAGAATAAGGTCAATCCCATGGCGATGATGCTTTCCGGAGTGATGATGCTTCGCTACCTGGGAGAGACGGGAGCTGCTGATAGATTGGAAAGGGCTATCGCTGAGGTTATCGCCGAAGGCAAGAACGTTACCTACGATATGAAGCTCGATGACACCCAAGCCGTTGGCACTTCGCAGGTAGCTGACGCGGTTATTCAGAAGCTAAAGGGTAGCAAATGAAATATTGGGAAGGAGTAATCTATCATTGTATAGAGTCGTTGGGTGGGGAGGCATGTTTGCAGGAAATATATGAGGAGCTTCCCAATTTTATAGACTTAACCCAAAGCCATTTACGGCCAACTAAGTGGGGAGGGAGGCCTGCATATCACCACATAGTTAGAAGTTTCATCTCAAATATGTGCCAGTGTGGATTGTTGCATAAGACGTCGAGAGGCTACTATAAGATTACAGAGTATACTGCGAGTGAAAAAAAGAGTAAGTGAAGGAATATTAGCTCTTTCCTAATATTATTTAAGGGGGTGAGGTAGATGACCCCTAAATTGAGAGAAATTAAAGCTGGCGACATTACGGAAACGGTGGCCCAACTCTGTCAGCGGGCTAATTTTGAGCTTGATGAAGATGTGTTGGCGGCGCTGAAACAGGCGCAGCAGACCGAAGAGTCCCCTCTGGGTAAAGAAGTTCTGCACCAGCTTATCGAGAATGCCCAGATTGCGGAACGGAAAAACCTGCCACTATGTCAGGACTGCGGCACGGCCGTGGTCTTTCTTGAAGTAGGTCAGGAAGCGCACATCGTTGGTGGTGACCTGTATGCTGCCGTGACCGAAGGGGTACGCCAGGGCTACACTCAAGGCTACCTGCGCAAATCCATGGTAAGTCAACCGTTCTCGGCTCGGAAAAACACCAAGGATAACACCCCTCCTGTAATTCACGCTGAAATTGTGCCCGGTGACCGGGTTAGAGTTATTTGTCTGCCAAAGGGGGGCGGTTCCGAGAATATGAGCAAATTGGCTATACTAAGGCCAGGTGATGGCCGGAAAGGTATTATTGATTTGGTGGTGAGAATTGTTGACGAGGCTGGTGCCAATCCCTGTCCTCCTCTAATTATCGGTCTGGGCATCGGCCCTACTGCCGAAGGAGCAATGCTGCTGGCGAAGAAGGCATTGTTGCGCCCGGTAGGTAAGCCAAATCCTGACTCTGAGGTGGCGGAACTTGAGAAAGAGCTTCTGTCTCGGATCAATGATTTGGGTATCGGGCCTTTGGGCCTGGGTGGTAGCACTACCGCCCTGGCAGTACACGCTGAGGTTAGGCCGACGCACATTACCAGCCTGCCGGTAGCG
>JAUWBK010000130.1 GCA_030605045.1 Dehalococcoidia bacterium | reverse complement strand
CTGCCGAGGGATAGGCCGGGTTCGTCGAGAGGCACTTTTAGAGGCCGCTAAAAAGCTTTTCCACGCTGATTAAGAAGGATTGCGGTATGAAACCAATAAAAGTCGTCGTTCAAGGGGCATTAGGTAAGGTGGGGCGAGAGGTGGTTAAAGCCGTCAGCGGTGAATCGGAAATGCAGTTAGTCGGCGCCGTGGACCTTAAGGCGGCTCAGGATTCCCTGACTTTGCCTGATGACTCTGGCTCAGTTCCCTTTTCTGCCGACCTGGGCGGTATTCTTGCCAGTTGCCAGCCTGACGTACTGGTGGATTTTACCATTGCTCAGGCGACCGTGCCGGCAGTGCGTCTTGCCACTGAAAAGGGCGTTAATCTGGTAATCGGAACTACCGGGTTAACCAAGGATGAGCTTAATGAGATTGACCGTCTGGTCAAAGCGCATAAGGTTGGTGCCGTGGTGGCGCCAAACTTCGCCCTCGGTGCTGTGTTAATGATACACTTGGCCAAGGTCGCCGCCAAATACCTTGATTATGCCGAAATTATCGAGCTACACCATCACCTGAAAGCCGATGCTCCTTCCGGAACGGCTCTGGCCACTGCCAAGGCGATGGCGGCTGCCAGAGGTAAACCATTTCTTCAGCCGACGGGGAAGGCCGCAGAGAGTCGGGGGGAACCGGTTGAAGGGGTAACCATTCATAGCGTACGCCTACCCGGTCTGATGGCACACCAGGAAGTAATCTTAGGTGGACCGGGACAAACGGTAAGCATACGCCACGATACGATTAACCGAGAATGCTATATGCCCGGGGTGATGCTGGCGATTAAGGAAGTGGTTAAGCGTCAGGGGCTTACCTACGGTTTGGATACTTTGCTCGGTTTGTGAGAAGCCAATGAAAGAGTATGAGATAGCTATCGTTGGTGCTACTGGACTTGTCGGACAGGAGTTCATCAAAGTACTGGTGCAACGTAATTTCCCCATGAACTCCGTTTATCTTTTTGCCTCCGACCGTTCCGCAGGTAGGAGGTTGGTGGTCAATCAGCAGGAAATTGAAGTCAAAGAGACTGCTCCCGAGTCATTTGAAGGAATAGATATCGCCCTTTTCTCCGCCGGCTCTGAGATTAGTCGTCACTTCTCGCTGCTAGCGGCACAGTCAGGAGCCGTGGTTATCGATAATAGCGCTGCTTTTCGAATGGAGCCTTCCGTCCCACTGGTAGTGCCTGAGGTCAATCCGGAAGATATTGAATGGCATAATGGGATTATCGCCAATCCGAATTGCTCCACGATTCAAATGGTGGTGGCGTTATATCCACTCCACAAGGTTAATCCAATCAAGCGTATTGTGGTGAGTTCTTACCAGTCAGTGTCTGGCACTGGCTTGGCCGCGGTAGAGGAATTAACCGTTCAAACCAAGCAAGTGCTGGAAGGACAGACCACCATCCCTCATGTTTACCCTCACCAGATAGCCTTTAATGTGCTGCCCGAGATAGATGTTTTTCTTGATGATGGCTATACGAAAGAAGAATGGAAGCTGGTGGAAGAAACCAAGAAGATAATGCATGCTGATGATATCGCTATTTCGGCGACCTGTGTACGAGTTCCAGTATTTACCGGACACAGTGAGGCAGTCCATGTGGAATTTTCTCACCCGATGCTTCCCGATGAGGCAGAGCGTATTCTCGCCCAAGCTCCCGGAGTCAAGATTCTGGATGATACGGCGATCAGCCTTTATCCTCATCCCTGGTCAGCGGACGGTAGTGATGAAGTTTTTGTTGGTCGTATTCGCCGGGATACTTCTCATCCCAACGGTCTGGTCATGTGGATTGTCGCCGACAACCTGCGTAAGGGCGCGGCGCTGAACGCTGTCCAGATTGCTGAGGAGATGATTAAAAGGGATTGGCTAAATCCACGGGAGGTAAAAAAATGAAAGAATTGGGCAGATTAATAACCGCCATGGTAACCCCTTTTGATGAGAAGGGGGCGGTTGACTATGGGCAGGCGACGAAGTTAGCTTTAGCCCTACTCAACTCAGGGAGTGATGGCGTGGTAGTGGTTGGTACCACTGGAGAGTCGCCTACCCTGATCCGGGAGGAGGAGTATCGCCTCTTCAGGGAAATAAAGGCAGCTGTGGGGGGACGGGGGACAGTTATTGCGGGCACGGGCAGCAACAGCACGACGGAAGCCTTGGAAGCGACCAAAGAGGCGGAGCGAATTGGGGTTGATGCCTGCTTATTAGTTGTACCCTACTACAATAAACCCACCCAAGAAGGCCTGTATCAACACTTCAAGACGGTGGCAGAGAGCACCAGTTTACCCTGTATCCTTTATAATGTGCCATCACGTACGGTGACTAACATGTCAGCGGATACCATTATCAGACTGAGTCAAATCGACAATATTATCGGGGTAAAGGAAGCCAGTGGTAACTTTGAACAAATTGCCAAGATTATCAATGACATCGGTGGTGATTTCATCGTCTGGAGCGGTAACGATAGCGATACTTTCCCGCTAATGGCCCTTGGTGGCTATGGTATCATCAGCGTTGCCTCTCATCTGGTGGGCAAACAGATTAAGCAAATGATTGATAGTTTTGTTAGTGGCAAGATTGAGGCAGCCGCTGCGATTCATCGCCGCCTTCTGCCCCTAGTTAATGCCCTGTTTATTGTCTCCAACCCCATTCCGGTAAAGTATGCCGTGAACCAGGTCGGTTTCAGGGTGGGTAAGCCGCGCTTACCGCTTACTGAGCCTGACGAAAAAACCGCGGCGATTATCAAAGACACGCTGAAAAATTATACCATTGACCTGCCAGTATAGGAATCAGGGCTACTTTCCTCTGCTGTTGACCAAGAGAAGTTACAAGATAATAGCTGGAAAATGAAAGAAGGGTCAGTAGCCATACCTGCCGCTTACTGACCCGAAATAGGATAAGATTACCTTGCCGACTGGGTATTGATACTTTACATAATTACTTCTTTAGACTCTTCTTCACCGCTTCCAGTTTTTCCATGTATTCCTGCCGTATTGGGGAGAAGAACTCGATGGTACGGCAGCCCTTATCCAAAGCGTAGGTGCCGTGTTCCTCATTGGAAGCATAGCAAATGACGTCACCTTCTTTAAGGTGATACAGCTTTCCACCAACTATTTGGTCACACTCGCCCCCCACAATTATCATGACCTGTTCCGGTTCGTG
>JAUWBK010000072.1 GCA_030605045.1 Dehalococcoidia bacterium | reverse complement strand
GCCATAATTGGTATCAACAAATGAGTGTCAAGAAAACCGAGAAAGGTAACGACAAAGGTAATCGGTAAGACCCGCCTAGCTTGGGGTTGCTTTAAATCGCTCATCCTGCGCCAGTATAATAGCATACATCAGAGCCGTATCCTTGTCCAACTCGTTACAGCCTGCTATAATGGGACGAGTTACTTTAGGTTAATCGAAAATGGACAAAAATAAACGAACCAACTTAAAGTCGCCGACGCTGCCATACCACCGGATAGTGGTTAAATTCGGCACCAGCCTGCTCACCGGTGGCAGTGACCAGCTAAACCAGGAGGTAATGTCAAAGCTGGTCGCCCAGATAGCACAACTACATAAGCAGGGTCTGGAATTGCTTATCGTCTCCTCGGGAGCCATGGCTTCTGGTAAACACAAACTGGGTTTAACCAAAAAGATCAGAGGTATTCCCTTCAAGCAGGTGTTATGTTCGGTGGGGCAAAGTCGCCTGATGTATGTCTACGAGCAATTGTTCAGTCAATATAATATTACGGTGGCTCAGGCCTTGCTGACCAAGGCTGACCTTTCCGACCGTGCCGGTTATCTCAATGCCCGTAATACTCTCTTGGCTTTACTGCAGCTCAGGGTAGTCTGTATTGTCAACGAAAACGATGTCGTCGCCGTCGATGAGCTTGATGAAGCTAAGTTTGGTGATAATGATAACCTGTCAGCGATGGTAGCCAATCTGGTTGATGCTGACCTGCTCTTGCTGCTTACTGACACTGCCGGACTGCATACCGCTGACCCGAGACGTGATTCGAATGCCCGTCTTATTTCACAGGTGGACCGGATAGATTCAGAGATCGAGCGCCTGGCGAATAAGGCAGGCAGCCTTGGCATCGGGGGTATGATTACCAAAATAGAGGCAGCTAAGCTCGCCACTGCCTCCGGAGTAACCGTAGTTATCGCTGATGGCAGAGAGCCAGACATTATCCTCAGACTGACCTCTGCTGAAACGGTCGGCACTCGCTTTTTACCGACCACCAGTAAGCTTGAGAGCCGCAAACGCTGGATGCTCTGTGGTCTTTGTGTTCAGGGTAAGCTGGTGGTTGATTCCGGAGCCGCTCTGGCACTGAAAAAACAAAATCGGAGTTTACTGGCCGCTGGCATCAAACAAATCGAGAGTGAATTTAACCGCGGTGACATCGTTGATATCTATGATACCGAAGGTTCCCATCTTGGTTGTGGTCTGGTCAACTATGGTTCCAGTGAGGTTAGCCTTATTAAAGGGGCTCACTCTGAAAAAATTGCCGCACTACTTGGTTTTGACTACGGACCAGAAGTAGTGCACCGAGATAATTTAGCCGTTCTTTAGGAGGATTAAAGTGAGCATAGGCAAACTCTACAAGGTCAGCGACAACCAATTTGTCACCGAGGTTGACTACCATTTCCACGATGTGTCAGCCACAAGTTGGTGGGGAGAACTCACCCTCACCGACTATGTCCGCATTGATACTGGTGAAGGGTATATCATTGAACTAGAGGACGCACGCAAGGGCAAATGTCGCCTGAGAAAGCGAGTTAACCGGGCAGTAAGTGGCGTCCCGCCCCGCTATGTCTATCAATTTTCCGGCACCGGTGCGCTGGAATAGTGCGCAAGAATAACTTGAGGAAGCAAGATATGAAATCAGCGATTGCTGAACTGGAAGCCAAGGGAAGGGCCGCCAAGGCAGCTTCTCACCGCCTGGCTTACCTGTCTACTGATATTAAGAACAAAGCCCTGCAGAATATCAGCCACAACCTACTAGCCAAGAGAGAGGAAATACTAACTGCCAATCAAGTTGATTACAAGGAGGCGGAGGCATCAGGCATGAGTGCCGCCATGCTCGACCGCCTGATGCTGAACTCTAACCGCCTTGAGGCTATCGCCCAGGATGTGCTAACGGTGGCGGCATTGCCTGACCCGGTGGGTGAGATATTTGATATGCGCACCCAGCCTAACGGTTTGCAAATCGGTAAGAAACGGGTGCCTTTAGGCGTCATTGGTGCCATTTATGAAAGCCGACCCAATGTTACCATTGACATCGCCGCCCTCTGCCTAAAGTCAGGCAACGCTATTATCCTCAGGGGTGGTAAGGAAGCAATTCACTCCAATAGCGCTTTAGCTAAGGTGGTCCAAGACGCTTCGATAAGTGCTGGGATGCCTGAGGGAGCTGTGCAATTTGTTGAAAACACCGACCGAGCCCTGGTCGACCATCTGCTTACGATGAGTGATATTATTGACCTGATTATCCCGCGGGGTGGCGCCGGACTGATAAAATTTGTCTCCGAGAAAGCGTGTATGCCGGCCGTTTCGGGTGGGATTGGCGTTTGCCATACCTATGTGGACAAAAGCACCGACGTGAACAAGGCGGTGGCGATTGCCAATAACGCTAAAGTGCAGCGACCAACCGTCTGCAACGCCTTAGACACACTACTGGTTCACGCTGATATTGCCGAACGCTACCTGCCCTTAATCGCCGCCGAGTGGGCCAAAGCAGGAGTGGAAATGCACTGCGATGAGCGGGCTTTAGCTATCCTTAAATCCCATTCCGGCTTGAAACTTATTCCAGCGACCAAGGAAGACTGGGGTAAGGAGTTTCTGGCGCTGGTGGCCGCAATCAAGGTGGTCGATTCTCTGGATGAAGCGCTGGCGCACATTGAGCGCTATGGCTCAGGGCATTCCGAGGCGATAGTTACTGAGGAATATCCAGCAGCGATGCGCTTTCTGAATGAAGTAGATGCCGCCTGTGTCTATGTGAACGCCAGCACGCGGTTTACTGATGGGGGACAATTCGGCTTGGGGGCTGAGGTTGGCATTAGCACCCAGAAACTACATGCCCGTGGTCCGTTGGGGTTAAGAGAACTGACTACTTATAAATGGGTTATCTTTGGCAGCGGTCAGGTAAGAGCTTAAAGCCCGTTTCTACTTTAGCTTTCAATGACGCTCTGCTGAATTTGAAACAGTTGCTTGATACCCTTCTCCGCTAAAGAGAGTAACTCATCAATGGTCTCTCTGGAGAAGGGCTTGCCTTCAGCGGTGCCCTGAATCTCAACGAACTCACCCTTGCTGGTCATGACCACATTAAAGTCAACCGCGGCACCGTAGTCTTCATCATAGCACAGGTCTAACAGCATATTGCCGTGCACAATGCCGACACTGGTCGCAGCGACCGCGCTTTTTAGCGGCACCGATGATATTACTCCCATATTCGCCAGGGTGTGGAGAGCTTTATGCAGGGCAACATAGGCCCCGGTAATCGCGGCAGTTCTGGTGCCACCGTCTGCCTGAATGACATCACAATCGACAATCAATGTCCTTTCTCCCAGTGCGCTGAGGTCGGTTACAGCTCGTAGTGAGCGCCCAATAAAGCGCTGGATTTCCTGATTTCTACCACCCACCCTCCCCAATGCCGAATCGCGAGGGGTGCGGGTAACGGTAGCCCGGGGGATCATGGCATATTCCGCGGTAATCCAGCCGGTACCACTTCCTTTGAGGAAGTTGGGCACCCTTTCCTCAGCGCTAACCGAGCACAATACGTGGGTTTTGCCCAGCTCTATCAGCGCTGAGCCCTCAGCAAAGCTGAGGAACCCGGGGACTATTTTTATTGGCCGTAACTCATCATAGGTACGGCCGTCAGCTCTTTTCACTTAGAATCTCCTATCTAGCAGATGATATGTCAGAGTATAACATTGAGGGGAAGATTTTGGAAGAGGGACTGACACCCCTCTTAAACTCTCTTTTTATCCCCTACCCAGACTATTTTACGCTTACCAGATATTCTTTTAACCAGCTTAAAGCGGCTTCGGCAGCGCTCTGTTTATTTTGTTCCCGGTCTCCCTGAAAATTGTGTTTGCGGCTGTAAGTTCCACCCTGACGGGATAATCCCAGGTAGAATAGCCCCACCGGTTTTCACGGGGTAGCCCCACTAGGCCCGGCAATACCGGTATCAGCCAGACATATATCCACCCCTAATACCTTTCGCCCCCCGTCTGCCATTTCCTCAGCCACCTGAGAACTCACCGCACCGTACTGGTCAATAGTCTCCGCCTTTACTCCAACCACCTTAACCTTGGCCTCATTGCTGTAGGCAGTAACCGACCCCTTATAGTAATCAGAACTACCCGGAACATTGGTTAGCCGGTGGGATATTAGCCCTCCGGTGGCTGATTCAACTACCCCCAAAGTCAGCCCTCTCTGGCGGAGTAAACTGCCGATTTTTTCTTCCAGACTAGCCATGACTCACCTACCTCAAAAACTATCAAACCGTAAAAATTAGGTTTTTCTTTTTTTAATTATATTATCAATGCCCGAAATCAACAATGAACCCCTGGGCGTGCGGAATGTAGTTGCGGCCTAGAAGATAGGAGGCAGTCTCCAAGTAAAACGATTTAGCTTAAGACCTGTCGTAGAGCTACTTAGTTAAGTGCTCTCTAAGCCAACCCGCCTTGTCCGAAATTCGTGAAGCATGTAGGGCCATGAATCTTTCAAAAGGGTCAAAATATAAATTCCATTGCGCACCTTCAACCACGTAGGTCTCTTCCCAAAGTGCCTGGAATTCCGCTATCTTCAAATCCTTCAAATCAGCCAATATGGCGGTTATAGTTAGACATCCCTTGCGAACTCCATCTGAGTCGTCTGTTAGAATTTCAGCGTTAGTCCCAAGAATGGCGTGATTCAATTTCAGGGCATTATCCAACAAAAGAAATAGTCGCTTCGCTTCAGACTTGAATGAGCTGTATTCAGACTTTGTTGTCGTTAATTCACTTTCGCTTTCTTCTAGACTTGCGGTCAGCTCGGACACCTTGGCTTGCGCTGCCTCCAGTTCAGTTTGATTTTTTTCCAGACTTGAAGTCAGTTCTGAGTTCTTAGCCTTTGTTGCCTTTAGTTCAGTTTCGCTTTCTTCTAGACTTGCGGTCAGCCCTGACACCTTGGCTTGAGACGCGTCTAACTCAGCCTTAACCGCTTGTAGCTCCTGTTCTGCTTTATTGAGGTCAGAGACCACGGCGGCATATTCCTCTTCGGCTATACCACACCCCACCGTCAGCCACGGCAACAAAAGGAATACCATTCCAACCAGAACCCATCGTTTTCTCATGTTACATCCCCTCCTTTTGGTTTTATATAAAAAGGTACCAGCAACCGCATTTTATTCAGCGGTTCCGACACCCTTTGTCATCACTACACTCTTAATCCACTGTGTTGTTTTTGAGGCAATTTCACATCAGGTAAGAGTATTATAGTCCCATTTATGTAATTGTCAATACCCCAAGGTCATGTCTGTTTATTTTTACTTAATCACCCCCCCTTTCCCTGAATTTGGATTGTGAATTTTAAAATTATATAATAAACTAAGCCTAGGGGATAAAAAATAAATAAGGAGGTTCTATTATGGGCTTAACAGCTGTGATTGTGGGTGCAGTTGGGGGACTCTGTGCCATCATTGGCATTATTGCTGCCGCGGAATTAGTTGAATTACTTATACCTCAACAATTTACTACCTGGAACTTTTGGTTTTCGCTGTCGGCAATTTTACTCTTGGCCTCTATTGCCTTTGCCCTTGGGCGCGGCTATGAATAGCTAAGGGTTAATTATCCATTCGGTTATTATTTGAAACAAAATAGCGAGGTTATGGGTATGATAAGTGGTGATGAGTATCGGGATAGTTTGCGGAGAGTCAAGCCGGAAATCTACTATATGGGGGAGAAAATTGAAAGCGTAGCTGACCATCCTGCCTTCATCCCCCATGTCAATGCCGCTGCCCTGACCTATGAAATGGCTCAGGCACCCGAGTTTGAGGCACTGCTGACCACCAAGTCGCACTTAACCGGAGAGAAGATTAACCTCTTTACCCATGTTCACCATAGCTGCGATGACTTAGTGCGAAAGGTAAAGGCACTGCGCGCCTTAGGTCAACAGACAGGGAGTTGCTTTGCCCGTTGCGTTGGCCATGATGCCTTGAATGCCGTTTATTCAGTAACTTACGACCTAGACCAAAAGAACGGCACTGAGTATCATCAGCGGTTCGTCAACTTTCTTAAGGAAGTGCAAGCCAAGGATTTATTTCTTTCCGGTGCGATGACTGACCCCAAAGGTGACCGGAGTTTGTCACCCAGTGAACAGAGTGACCCCGACCAATATGTTCACGTTGTCGAGAAGAAGCGGGATGGTATTGTGGTTCGGGGGGCTAAGGTCCATATCACCGGCGCGGTTAATGCCCTCGGCCACCTAGTCATGCCCACCACCTCAATGAAGGAAGTTGATGCTGACTTCGCAGTTTGCTTCTATGTTCCAGTAGATGCTCCCAATGTCATTCATGTTTTTGGTCGTCAGACTAATGATGACCGAAAGTGTAGCGGCTGC
>JAUWBK010000134.1 GCA_030605045.1 Dehalococcoidia bacterium | reverse complement strand
TCCTTCACTGGCCGGTACTTTAGGTACGATGACTTCAGCTTTACCGGCATCTCCGATTAGTCTGGTCAGACCGGTCTTTCTGGCGGCAGTGCGCAGGCCAGTGACATCAACCAGCCTCAGGAGCTTGGTCGCTTTGTGCATCAGTGACGGATTGGCCAGTAGCTTCTGGAAAACCAACCGTTGTCGCCAGGATTGTCCCCGCTGCTTGAGCATCTCTTCCCTGACTTTGAAGATGAGTTCCCCAGTCATCACCGCCGGCGGGCAGTGTTCAACACAACCATTGCAGGTGAGACAGTTGAATATCGGTTCTTCAAGGTCATCAAGCTCTAATCGGTGGTCAAGTAAAGCGCTGCGAATCAGGGCAATACGCCCCCTGGCATTTGTCCATTCCACACCGGTAATCTTGTAGATGGGACAACCGGCGAGGCAAAGTCCGCATTTATTGCACCGCTCTAAAGTCTCGGCTATTTCTTCGGCCACTGTTGGCATGCTTAATATAGACCCCCTACCACCCGGCCCGGGTTAAGAATGTGGTTCGGGTCAAACTCTGTTTTCAACTGTTTCATCAGGGTGTAATCGTTTCGCTGAGGTAAGACAGCAACACTTTTTCTGACCCAAAGGGGGGCAGTCTCAACCATAAAGAACCCACCCAAGCCGACTGCGGCTTGTCTCAAATCACCGATAATACGGACGACGTCATCATCTTTGGCAGTGACATAGGGATAAAGGATACCATTACCACAATGTGCCCTGATACCTATTTCCACGTGATAGCGGCTACCGACTTCCTTTACGGCGTGAAACATATTTCCTAGCCTGCTAATAGGCACCGAAGCCTTACCCTGAAAGGTCGATGGGTCGGCATTTAGCATCGACTGATGTATCCCGCGATAAGCCTTCCAGGCACGGATCGCCGCTTCACCGTCAAGGGTAATCGTAGAGCGTGCCTTTTTTGCCTCAGTTAAAGTGCTGATTTCTTTCTCATGCCGCACCACTGCCTCGCTATCTCCCTCAATATTAACCATAAGCAGTACCTCACCTTCCGCCAAGTGTGAGCGGTAAGCATCTCCTAAGTTGCGTCCGGCCACCCAATCTATCAGCTCAATGGCACTGGGTGTTAAGGCTGAATTCAAGAGCTGGGCGACTAACCGGAAGGCGTCTTCATAGTTGGCGAAGGTTAAGAAGAGGCTCTTGCTGACCTCGGGCAGAGGAAATAGCCGGAGCACTGCTTCGGTAATAATTCCCAGGGTACCCCATGAGCCGATGTACATCTTACACAAGTCGATTCCAGCCACGTTTTTCATTGTTTTTCCGCCGGTGTGAGTGATGTCTCCGATGGGAGTAACTACGGTTACTCCCAAAACTAGGTCGCGAACCGGCCCATACATAAACCGCAGCGGTCCATTAGCATTGGTGGCGATTTCCCCGCCGATGGTTGAGGTCTCCATATAGGGCGGGTCAAGAGGAAAGAAGAGTTTATGTTCGGCGAGCTGCCTTTGCAGTTCACCGTTGACCATACCCGCCGCTACCTGAACGGTGAAATTACTAGCGTCAAGTTCGGTAATTTGATTCATGTGCTTGAGGCAGAGAATGGTATCAGCCGCCGAAAGGCAAGGGCCAATTTGCTGTTTCGAGCCGCTCCCCCAGGGAATAATGGGCGTCCGAAACTCATTGGCCGTCTTGATAATTTGTGATACCTGCTCAGTGGTGGCAGCAAAGACAATGGTACTAGGCGTAAGACCGTCTACCTCATAGTGCGCGGTTGCCTGGTTATCGGTCATCACATTCTCAGGACCAACTATTTTGGCAAGTTTCTGGTCAAAGACTTGTCGCTCCTGAGAAACCGCCTTTTCCATTACTGTAATACCTTTTCCTTAGTGGGCTGAGATTCATCTACCTCAGGGGGGAGCATCTTCCCCGGGTTTAAGACATCATCTGGGTCAAAGACTATCTTCACTTTGCGCATGACAGCTAAGTCAGCTGGGTCAAACATATGGGGCATGGCATCCAGCTTTTCCAAGCCGATTCCGTGTTCACCGGTGATGGTGCCACCTAGGGCAATGCAGGCATCAAGGACTTCTTCACCGGCTTTTTTCGCTGCGGCGCATTCATCTGGTTTTTTGGCATCAAACAGGATTAAGGGATGAAGGTTACCGTCACCAGCGTGAGCCACATTAGCGATGATTAAGTGATACTTTTCGGCAATCTCGCCTACCTTGTGTAACGCTTGGGCTAATTTATCTCGGGGAACTGTGCCATCATTTACTGAGTAGAGGGGACAGATTCTGGCAACCGCCCCGAAAGCCCCCCGACGACCTTTCCAAAGGGCGTCTCTTTCTTCATTTGTCTGGGCGGTGCGCAACTCCCGCACCTTGTTTTTTTGGCATATCTCCGATATTTCTTTGACCTGCCTATCTAGAGTATCGGCTAGACCGGCAGCTTCGATGAGAAGCACTCCTTCCGCATCCGTTGGGTAGCCGGCGCTGACGCTTTGTTCAATAACCCAGCACATCGTCTTGTCCAGTAGCTCCAGTGCCCCGGGAATAATGCCGACGCTGATGATATCAGATACCGCTTGGCCTCCGTCTTCCAGAGTGTCAAAGATAGCCAGCATGGTTCGGCTGGCTTCAGGCTTGGGGATGATATGTAATATTAACTTTGTCGCTACACCTAATATTCCCTCTGAACCAACGAGCAAGCCTCTCAAATCGTAGCCAGGAGGGTCATCAACATAGCCACCGATGTCAACCACTTCTCCGTTAGCTAAAACAATCTCCAGTCCGCAAACATACTTTGAAGTTACGCCATACCTGAGG
>JAUWBK010000076.1 GCA_030605045.1 Dehalococcoidia bacterium | reverse complement strand
TGGAGAATAAGCTGGATGAAGCGCGCTTCGAGCTGCGCTCATTGGTCAGCCGTGATACCCGGAACTTAACCAAACCATTACTGGTATCGGCAACCGTGGAGTCAGTGGCCGAGAACACCAGTGATAGCTTTGTGGCGCCTCTGTTCTACTTTTTGCTGCTTGGCATCCCCGGAGCTATTGCCTATCGGGTAGTCAATACTCTGGATGCTGTAGTCGGCTATCACGGGAAATATGAGTATTTAGGTAAGTTTGCCAGCCGGTTGGATGATGTGCTTAACTTTATACCAGCGAGATTGACGGCACTGCTCCTGGTTTTGGCTGCTTTTTTATCTCGAAGAAACGGGCGGGCATCCTGGAAGGTCGCTCTCAGTGAGCATGCTAAAACGGAGAGCCCCAATGCTGGCTGGCCGATGGCGGCAGTTGCCGGTGCCCTGAACGTCAAGCTGGAAAAAACGGGGCACTATAAATTAGGGAAGATAAATACTCCTCCCATGCCAGAAACGATTGATGCCTCGTTAGAACTGACGCAGATGGCAATTCTGGTGTGGGTGCTTATATGCTTCGCCACAGGAGGGATTTGCTTTGTCCTTACCGCCTAGACCGGAAATAGAAAATCTCAAAGTCTGCCCTCATGGAGGGATAAATTACGCTGAACTGAGCGCGATGGGTATCGCTCCAGAAGCAGTTCTCGACTTCAGCGTCTGCACCAATCCGTTTATGCCGCCACCGGGAATAAGGAAAATGCTCAATAACGTTGCCATTGAGAAATACCCTGATTGCGAAGCCACCGAACTCAGGCAGCGACTTTCCGAGAGGTTGAAGGTACCTTCAGATAACATTTTAATCGGCAGTGGTACTACCGAACTTATCCGCCTTATCGCTTTGGCTTACTTCAGACAAGGAGACAACGTCCTGATACTCGAGCCAACCTATGGTGAGTATGAAGTTACCTGCCAAATCGTTGGGGCTAAACTGGTTAAGCAATGGACGGGGGCAGAAAATAACTTTGCCCCAAAGATAGCAGAGACCGTTGATCTTATGAGAGAGCATCACCCTAGAGGAGTTTTCATCTGCAACCCCAACAATCCTACCGGGAAATATTTTTCTAAGCAAGAGGTTGAGGCGGTTTTAGCTGCCATTGGGGACGGCTTACTCATCCTGGACGAGGCTTATCTGGCTTTTGTCGAGAAAAACTGGTCTTCGATTGACCTGGTTTCTCGAGGCAATGTGGTTATCTTACGTTCTATGACCAAGGAATATGGCTTGGCTGGCCTGCGTCTTGGTTATACTATCGCCAGTCAGGAGATTACCGATAACCTGCGCCGGGTTCGCCCACCCTGGAATGTTAATGTTGTCGCTCAAAAAGTAGGAACCATGGTATTGGAGGACGTGGACTATCTTGAGCAGAGTAAGCAAAAAATAAGCGAGGCAAAGCAATTCCTCATCGATGGGCTTTCTCGACTCGATTTCCCGCCGCTTCTGTCAGATGCGCATTACTTCTTGGTAAAGGTAGGCGATGCCGGGGCGTTTCGTACCGCTTTGCTCAGACACGGCATCCAGGTGCGCGACTGCGCTTCCTTCGGGCTGCCCGAGTACGTTCGCATTGCCCCCCGCACCCTGCCCGAATGCCAGAGACTCATTGTCACCATTGAGACGTTAAAGAAAAAGGGCGAAATGGATGCCAACCGATAAAATATAGACTCTGTCGGAGAGAAATGTCAGAACTTTTAACCAATACCATTAAGATGATAAAGCTTCTGGACAAAGAGGCAATGGCTGAAGCCCAGGCTAGGCAGGACACCTTGACCAAGCCGCCCGGCAGCCTGGGTCGTTTGGAGGCATTATCGATTCAATTGGCCGGCATTCAAGGTAAGCCGATACCTTCTATCAAGCATAAGGTTGTTATCGTTATGGCTGGCGACCATGGCGTGGTCGCGGAGAAGATAGGTAACTGGCCTCAGGAAGTTACCGCCCAGATGGTGGCTAATTTCCTCCGTGGTGGGGCGGGAATCAATGTCATTGCCCGCCAGGTCGGAGTCAGGGTTATTGTGGTTGATATGGGGGTAGCCACCAACCTGGAACTCAACCCAAATCTTTTATCGATGAAGATTGGCTACGGCACCCGGAATATGGCTCTCGGCCCGGCGATGACTCCGGAACAGGCAGTGAAGTCAATAGAGACTGGAATTGAGTTAATCTCTTCGGAGGTGGCTAAGGGACTTGACATAATAGGTACGGGTGATATGGGCATTGGTAATACTACCGCCAGCAGCGCTATCTGTGCCGTTATCACCGGCAAACCTGTAGCCGAGGTTACCGGCCGTGGTACCGGCCTAACCGACGAGCAGCTTGCTCATAAGATTTCTGTAATTGAGCGAACTCTGGCGGTGAACCACCCTGAACCAACACAACCCCTGGATGTGCTGGCAAAGGTAGGTGGCTTTGAAATTGGCGGACTGGTTGGATTGATGCTCGGAGCGGCGGTTAAACGCATTCCGGTAGTTATTGACGGCTTTATCTCCGGGGCAGCCGCCCTCATTGCCACGGCATTGTCACCAGGACTAAAGGATTACCTTATTGCCGCTCATCTTTCCGCTGAGTCAGGTCATCGGGTATTGCTGGAACATCTTGGGCTGAAACCATTACTCAATTTAGATATGCGTTTAGGTGAAGGCACTGGCGCCGCGCTAGGGATATTCTTGGCGGAGACTGCTGCCAAAATTCTGGCCGAGATGGCAACTTTCGCTGAGGCGGGTGTCTCGGAAGGAGACGAACAAACCAGTGAATAGGTTCTTAGCTGCTTTGCAGTTTCTGACCATTATATCTATACCTTGGCGGCGTGAAGCCAAAGTGGAAGAGGTGGGGCGCTCTACCGGTTACTTCCCGGTGATTGGTCTTATCATCGGGCTTATTCTAGCTGGCTTGAACGGTTTGAACTGGCTTTTGGGCCTTTTTTTACCTTCAGATCTTTTTCTACCTTCGGCTGTAGTTAACGCATTATTGATTGTTGCTATGGTGGTAATTAGCGGGGCATTGCACCTGGATGGCTTTGTTGATACCTGCGACGGAATAGCTGGCCACAAGACGGTTGAGGATAGATGGAAGGTGATGCGTGATAGTCGAGTGGGAGGTTTTGGCATCGTCGGCGTCGTTTTGCTGTTGCTACTTAAGTATGTTTCATTGAATAGTATCCCTGGGCCTTTAATGATGATGACCTTGGTATTGATGCCAGTATTAAGCCGCTGGGCAATGGCCTACGCAATTTTTGTCTATCCCTATGCGAAACCATCAGGTTTGGGGAAGGCATTTAAGCAGGGAACTAGCTGGCCAAGGTTTACCATGGCCACGATTATCACCGTAGTAGTGGTAGCGATTTTAGCTCTACGATTCAGTTTGGCTCTCTTGTTTCTAATGTTTGTTATCTGGATTATAACCGTGGTCATGGCGGCTTACCTTAAGAGTAAGTTCTCCGGACTTACCGGTGATAACTACGGTGCCATCAATGAGGTGGCTGAAGTAGCTGTGCTTATTCTGCTTAATCTGTTAGTCCAGATGGGGCTAGTCTGATTAGGAGGTGGATTTGAATAGCGTTTTCACTTCTTGGAGTGGGGGGAAGGATTCCTGTCTTGCCTGTTATCGGGCGGTAGTCAGCGGGCTAAAAGTTCGGTATCTGGCCAATATGCTCACTGAGGATGGTCAACGCTCACGTACTCACGGACTGTCAACCAATTTAATTCAGGTGCAGTCGCAGGCAATCGGCATTCCTCTGGTGCAGCGGCGGACTACCTGGAATAGTTTTGAAGCTGAATTTAAAAAGATGCTCCGTGCCTTCAAGCAGCAGGGGGTTGTGGGTGGCGTCTTTGGTGATATTGATTTGAACGAGCACCGGGAATGGGTGGAAAGAGTCTGTCACGAAGTTGATATCACACCACACTTGCCTTTATGGGGTGAGAGTCAGGATGAAATACTGAGAAATTTTATCGATTCGGGCTTTGAGGCGATTGTCGTTGCCACCAAGGCGGACATGCTTGGCGAAGAATGGCTCGGACGAAGGATAGACCTCGATTTCATCAGGCATTTAGACGAAATTAAAAAGACAAAAAATATTACTCTGTGTGGTGAGGTTGGGGAATATCATACCTTTGTGATTGATGGCCCTCTGTTCCAGAAAAGGATAGAAATCATGGCAACCAGGAAAGTTTTCCGAGATGAGCGCTGGTTTCTCGAAATTTTAGGCACCGACTTGAGGGCTAAATAATAATGTTGAAAAAAATCCTGATAATTGGTGGTGCCCGCAGTGGCAAAAGCCATTATGCGCAGGAGCTTGCCTTGAAGTCGGCCCAGCCGGTACTCTTCGTCGCTACCGCCGAGGCGGGTGATGAAGAAATGAGACAGCGCATTGAGGAGCATCGGAAGGCAAGGCCTTCTGTCTGGAGCACTCTTGAAGTTACCACGCGTGTGGGCAATCAGATTCGACAAAAAGTAGGTAAGGCGCAAACCGTTATCGTGGATTGCCTCACACTCCTCGTTAATAATATTTTCCGTCAGCATAGTGACCCCACCGGTGAACTGATTGATGCCCCACTTATTGAGAAAGAGGTTATGGCTGAGATCGGTGAGTTGGTTGATTGTATCAATCAGGTTAACGCTAGCTTCATCATTGTGAGCAATGAGGTTGGCCTCGGACTGGTGCCCGCGAATAGGATGAGTCGACTATATCGCGATTTGCTGGGCAAGGCTAACCAGATACTGGCGCAGCAGGTTGATGAAATTTATCTGATGGTCGCTGGCTGGCCGCTTCAGATAAAATCAACTCTTCCGAAGAGACCGGATGAAGTAGAGTAGCAGCAGATAGGCACTGAGACTGGGCAGTATAACGGAGGTAGCGATTATTTTGCTGAGGACTGGCGCAGCTTCAGGTGAAACAATAAAATGAACAAAGTGGGTAACACCAGCCATAAGACCGGCGGTAGCCACTACTATAATCCCGATTACAATGGGCAGGCTTTTTAGCTTTTGGGGTTTGATGGTAAGGTAAATAATGAGGGCATTCAGGCCTAGAAGTGCCAGAATAAGCGGGATGAAAATGCGAAAGGTTCCTGCGGTTGGAATAACCACTATCTGCCAGACAGAACGAGTAACAATACCGCTAACAGCAATGGTAATGGTCACGACGAACCATATCTTGAGCTTTAGACCTAGATTTCTCATTATCACCGTTTAATCCATCCGTGCCCCGCCATTGACACTAATCGCTTCTCCAGTTATGTTCTGGGAAACTTCAGAGCTTAGAAACAGGACCACGTTAGTAATATCTTCCGGGACTTGCGGCCTCTTCAGCGGAATGGTATCCATCATTCTGGACCATATTTCTTCCCGCGGGACGCCGGTGCGCTTAGACCGGGTATCGAGGATTTTTTCCCACATATCGGTGCGTATAATGCCGGGACAAACCGCGTTGACATTAATATCATACGGCGCCAGTTCCTTGGCCAGAGCTTGGGTAATGCCGATTACGGCAAACTTTGAGGCGCCATAGTGGGAAAGACCTGCCGGCACGTCTTTGCCCGAGCGCGAGGAAATGTTGATAACCTTGCCCTGCTTGGCGGCTATCAGGTGGGGGACAACAGCTCTGCTTGCGAGATAGGTACCCTTGACATTAATCGCGAAAACTTGCTCCCACTCCTCCTCCTCGATATCAACAAACAGGGTATCTCGCACGATGCCAGCCGCATTGACCAGGATATCTATCTTGCCAAACTCCTTCAGTGCGGCCGCCGCTAGGTTATCGGCATCAGACTTCCGGCTCACATCGGTCTTGACCGCTAATACTTTGGTCCCGCCCTTACTCAATTTTTCGGCTAACTCCTGCGCCACGTCAGACAGAATATCACCGATAATGACGCTAGCTCCCTCTCTGACAAACCCCTCCACGATGTTGCCACCTATTCCTCTGGCACCACCGGTCACAATAGCCACCTTGCCTTTTAGCCCTAGTTCCATTAGCTCCTTCTCCTTTTATGCTTTATCTTTCCGTATTCTTATTCGAATTTTCCTGACAATTTTATTGTAGCGCTGTTGTAGGCACTTGACAACGGGAGGGGTAGCTAGTTAAGTTATTTATTAAT
>JAUWBK010000057.1 GCA_030605045.1 Dehalococcoidia bacterium | reverse complement strand
TGCGCTGTCCCCGCCTCAACTGTCTGGTTGGCTTAACTCCCAAGGAAGTGCCCGCCGAGAAGGTCCACCAGACTCTGGTGGATAACCTTCGGTTTGCTGCCACTGCCCTGGAAAAAGAAGGCATTCCCTTACTGGTTGAGGCACTAAATAAATATGACTTCCCCGGATTTTATCTAACTAAGACGCGAGATGTGCTCCAGTTGTTTGAGGAAGTCAATCACGCTAACCTCCGGCTTCAGTATGATATTTATCATATGCAAGTCATGGAGGGTAATCTAACCAGAACGATTCTGGATAATCTTGGTCGTATCGGCCATATTCAGCTCGCGGATAATCCGGGACGCCATGAGCCAGGAACTGGTGAAATCAACTTTACTAACCTGTTTCAGTTCATTGATGAAGCAGGATACACTGGCTGGATTGGGTGTGAGTACAAGCCAACCAGTGTCACCGAAGATGGTCTGGAATGGATCAAACCTTATCTTAAAGGAGGCAAGTAATGGCAAAACTCGGTTTTATTGGATTAGGGATAATGGGCAAGCCAATGGCTGGTCATCTGCTAGCCGCTGGTCACACCGTTCACGTTTATGACGTGGTTCCGGAGTCGGTCAAGGAACTGGCAGCGAAGGGTGCGGTGGCCGGCAGCAATAGCAAGGAAGTAGCCCAAAAATCCGATATCATCATCATCATGGTGCCAGACACACCCGATGTGGAAGCTGTTCTGTTCGGCAAGGATGGTGTGGCCGAAGGCGTTAAGCGAGGCTCTATCGTGGTCGATATGAGTTCCGTCTCTCCGATTGCCACCAAAGAATTTGCCAAAAAGCTGGCGGCGATGGGGGTTAAGATGCTCGATGCCCCGGTTTCCGGCGGCCAAGTAGGGGCACAGAATGCTACCCTTTCCATTATGGTCGGGGGTGAGCCCGAGGTGTTTGCGCAAATCAAGCCCTACTTTGAACTTATGGGCAAGAACATTGTTCATATTGGTGGTAACGGGGACGGGCAAACTTGTAAGGTGGCTAACCAGATTGTCGTTGCCGAGACAATTATGGCGATTAGTGAAGCCCTTTTGTTTGCCTCTAAGGCCGGTGCCGACCCAGGAAAAGTAAGGGAAGCACTGCTCGGCGGATTTGCTCAGAGTCGTATTTTAGACGTGCACGGGAAACGCATGATTGAGCGTACCTTTGCCCCCGGTTTTCGCATCCGACATCAGCAAAAGGACCTGAACCTAGCCTTGCAAGGAGCGCGTGCCCTGGGAATGAGCTTGCCTGGCGCATCCATAGCGCAAGAACTACTTAACGCGGTCGCCGCCGAAGGCGATATTGACCTAGACCATTCGGCTATGGTGCTCGCGCTGGAAAAGCTGGCCAATCACAAGGTTAGCGGTTAGACGACGGGCCACCTTACCTTATTATTTGAGGAAGAGAGGCATTGGTGAGAGGGGCTTCACCCCTCTCACCAATCGTTCCTTCTTCTCTTTATGTAAAGAATAGCTTCACCGACTTGACAAATTAGTTATTTCCGTTCCAAACTAAAGCCCCTGCTAAAATACGTGTCAGGGGAGATTAAAAATGGGCGATGGGAAAAAGGCGGAGGTAAAGCCTCACTAAACTGTCCAAGCAAAGTCAGCTACGACCTCTTTTTTAACAAAACTTCAACGAAATTTTAACGAAATTTTTATGACTTTTATCCGTAGCTTTATGATTTTTTTGCTATATTTACTTATGTACGCCTAATTACCTATGACGAAAGAACTATTGTTATTGAAGGAGAGGCTGTATAAGATAAATTGGGGTGTTGTTACTAAATTGTAATCTTTTTGTAACCTATTCTTAACGTATGGAGGGTGTTGCTTAACGTTTTTGTAACGATACAAATGTATACTAGAGCTATCAATTAGTCTGTTAAACATACTAATGCTAAAGAAAGGATAATTGTGCTATCCATGTCATCTGTAGATGAATTACTGGACAGGATGCTAACCTTAAATGAAGTGGCTTACCTTCTACACGTCCATCCCAGCACGGTCAGGCGGTGGGAGAAGAACGGTCAGCTGAGAGCATACCGTCTTGGTCCGAAGAACGTTATAAGATTCAAGAGGGAGAACGTGTCTGATTTTCTAAATATTACTAATGGAGTGGTGCCAGCTGGAAGCAACCCAAGCTGAGCTGACGCAAGCGAAGAAAGATAAGTTCGGGAGGGAGATGAACCAAAGATGCCAGATTCACCTTTAGATGAGCCCCAGACTGAAGAGTCTCGGCCTAGGTTACGAAAGCATTTAATCCAGCCTGAGGCCTTAAGATTGATTCCAGAGGCACTGGCCAGGAAATACACTGCCATACCTCTAGAGGTAAGTGGTAATGTCCTGCATGTGGCTATAGCCAACCCGGCCGATATCTTAGCCTTAGAGGCCCTGGCCAGCCAGAGCCAGATGCACATCGTGCCTGAGATAGCCAGTGCTGAGGAAATTCAAGAGGCGATTGATTTCAATTATCAATCCTATGAAGAAATCGAGGAACAGATTTCCAGTATTTCGTTACCGAGTGAGACGATTGAGGAACAATTTAGATTAGATACGGTTACTGATGCCCCGGTAGCTCGGGCGCTCACTCTGATTATCGATGAGGCGGTAAAGGCGCGAGCCTCTGACATCCATCTTCAGCCCCAGGAAGATAAACTACAGGTACGCTGTCGCATTGATGGCACCCTTCACGATATGCTTGCCCTGCCCATGATGACGGCTACTCCGCTTATTTCCCGAATTAAAATCCTGGCCAATATGAATATCGCTGACCACCATCGTCCTCAGGATGGTCAGTTTTCCGTTACCACCAAAGGTGGCCAGTCAATAGACATTCGGGTTGGCACTACAGCCACGGTCTATGGTGAAATGGCAGCATTGCGGCTTCTCGATAAATCCAGAGCCATTATGACCCTGTCCGAGCTGGGGTTTCTTCCGGAATGTCTGGGCAAGTACCAAGAGATGCTTAAAGTTCCCTATGGTATGCTTTTAGTCAGCGGCCCTACTGGTGCTGGCAAAACGACCACTCTTTATGCTTCCGTCAATTGCCTTGACTGCACCGGACGGAACATCATTACCATTGAAGACCCGGTAGAGTATCGGTTCAAGAATATTAATCAGATTCAGATTAATCCTCGAGCTGGTCTTACCTTTGCCAGTGGACTCCGGTCCATATTACGCCTTGACCCGGACGTGATTTTAGTTGGTGAGATACGTGATGCGGAAACGGCTAGAATTGCGGTTCAGGCGGCTCTCACCGGGCATCTGGTACTATCTTCAATCCACGCCAATGATGCCGTGGGCGTCGTCTTCCGTCTCCTTGATCTAGGTATCGAACCATTCTTGGTCGTCTCAGCGCTTATTGGGGTGGTCGCGCAACGAATGACACGAAGGATTTGTCCTGATTGCGCTCAGATAACTGAAATCCCTTTAGTCGAGCAGATGGCCTATAGTAAGGAAATTGGTGAGGAGCGAAAGGAGTTTATTTTGGGTAGCGGTTGTAAATCATGTTCCTATACTGGCTACCAGGGACGAACCGGAATTTTTGAAATCCTGCAAGTAAGTGACGAGATAAGGATGAAGTTGCTCAATGGCTCAACCTCTGCCCAGCTACGAACTGAGGCAATTAAAGACGGAATGATGCCTCTGATTAAAAATGGGATGTTAAAAGTAAAAGCAAATATCACTACCCCTGCCGAAGTCTTGCGTAATGCCTACTCTGTAGACCAATAAGAGAGGCCTCTAAAGTCACTTAGGAGAAAATCAAGAGGAATCATGGTGGGTGGGTTAAATGGTTTATCAGTATATCGCCTATAATGAAAAGGGAGATGTGGTCAGAGGCAAGTTACCTGCCGCCGATGAAGAGGCAGCCACTGACCTATTGGGCTACGCTGGTTACCAAGCAATCAGCCTCAGACCGTATGTCCCCTTTCTTAACGTAGAAAAGCTATCGAGAAGCTTGTTCCGAGTGAAACCGGCGGAGATAATACTTATGTACCGCCAGATGGCCATGCTTCTCGAATCTGGTATTGATATTGTTGCCTCTCTGGAGTTACTGCAGGAGCAGTCCGTCAACCGCGCGCTAAAGAGGGTTTTGGGTGAAGTAATCTCTGACCTGCGCGGCGGCAATCAGCTTTCCAGAGCTCTAGACAAGCATCCTCAAGTCTTTCCTCCAATTTATTGCCGGCTATTAAGCGTCGGTGAACAGAGCGGAGACCTTGAGACAGTGTTGAAGCATGTAGCCGATTATATGGAGAAGGAAACTACGGCTGCCAAAGAGACCAAGAGCGCTCTTATGCTTCCAGTTATTACTTCTGTTATTACTGTCGTGGTGATAGCCTTACTGGTGACCTTTATTTTACCCAGCTTTGGTAGTTTATATAATTCGCTGGGTGTTGACTTACCACCTATGGCCCAGCTACTCATTGACTTTGCCAACAAGATTCAGATTTATTGGATGTATATTATGTTGGGGGGGCTTACGGTCGTTGGCTTAACTTACATTTATATCAAGACCCCGGGCGGCCGGTACCAGTGGGATAAGCTAATCCTTCGCTTGCCACTTGTGGGACGAGTGAGTCATCTTAGTGAACTTGCCCGCTATTGCCGAAGCATGTCCCTTTTGGTCCGTTCCGGTCTGCCCCTGACTGAAGTTATGCCCCTGCTGGTTCAAAGCGGCCGTAATCAAGCACTGACCAAGGCGCTTATTGGTGTCCAGCAAGATATGATTAAGGGGGAAGGCTTATCCCGGCCAATGGCCAAGAACAAACTTTTTTTGCCAATGATGGTGCAGATGGTCAGGGTTGGTGAGGAAACGGGTAACCTTGATGCTACTTTGCTATCTGTAGCTCGAAGTTACGAGGTTGAAGCCGAAGATAAGACCCGCTCCTTCATCGCACTGATTCAACCTGTTATGACACTGATTATTGGTGGGGTAATTGGTCTGATTGCCTTATCCCTGACTTCAGCGATGTATTCTTTGTACGGCGAGGGGTTCTAGCTATTTACTGAGGAGAAAGCAATGCGACTGTTGAGAATATTAGGCAAATTTACTGGCCGTGAGTCAGGGGTAACCTTTATTGAAACGGTGGTGGCTTTAGCCATTCTAGGCGTAATTGCAGTTACCTTTCTCAATGGTCTGACCACTACCTCCAAATCTGTCTTTATCGCCGATGAGCATACTACCGCGGAAAGTTTGGCCCAAAGTCAAATGGAGTGGGTCAAAAATGCGAGCTATTCATATAATGCCACGACATATTCGTCAGCACCAATCCCAAGCGGCAAGGACTATCTTAATTATTCTACCTTAATTACGGCTGAGCCTTTGCGCAGCCCCGACGACGGTATCCAGAAGATAACGGTTACCATCAAACGTTCTGATAAAGGAGTAACTATACTGGAGGGTTACAAGGCAGACAGATGAAGCAAGGTGAGAAGGGTTTTACCTTTATTGAGCTGATAATTGCTGCCACGATTATATCTCTGGTGGCTGGTGCGGCTGCCATAGCCACGTTTCAGGTTCTCCCGGGAACCGCGCGTAATAATAACTATATGACGGCAGTACACCAAGTGCATAGCGCTGGCTTCTGGATTAGCCGCGATGCCCAGATGGCAAATCGTATAATAGCGGATAACCTGACCTCACCCGATTTTTTGGTCATGAACTGGACCGAATGGGATGACCCTGAGAACCCGGTCTATCATTCGGTAACGTACTTTTTTGCCGACCTAACTGATGGGATTGGTAAGCTGAAACGGACTCACTGGAGTAGCGCTGGGGCAAACGAAGAGACTCTGGTAGCTAAACATATCTACTATGCTCCTAGTGACCCTGATGATACCAGTAAAGTCAGTTATCAGAGCCCGGTGCTAACGGTACAGCTAACGGCTCTCTCTAAGGAGACTATAGAGAGCAGGGAATACAGGATTAGCCACCGTCCAAACTTTTAAGTAATTGGGAGCAAAATGTTAAGACATTTGAAGCAACTGGTAAGCAGTGAGAAGGGGCAAGCCCTGCCTATAGTTTTAGCCCTGCTGATTTTGGGCGGGCTGACCATTGTGCCCAGTCTGGGTTACATCACCACCAGCCTTAAAAGCAGTCGAATGCTTGTGGAAGGCGTGAGGGGAGTTTATGCTGCTGATGCTGGTGTGGAAGATGCCTTGTGGTCACTGATTAATGAAGTGCCACCGTCCACACAACTATCGGACAACGTGAATCAGATGGAAGTGGCCATACAGACTGAAAATAAAGGAGACTATACCCTATATCTCGGTGAGTTAATCGAGCCCGGTGAACACGTTAATTACCTCGACGTAGTCGGGGAGATGGTGTGGGATGGGGGTGCTAATGCCTATAACTACACCATCAGCATCACCTGGCAGGCTGACCCGGGGGAACCACCGATAAAACTGAAGGAAGTTGGGGCGAGGATTCCCATCGGCTATAGTTACCAATCAGGGTCGGCGGCCAATTTTCCAGAAAACCTGTCCACCGATGAACCAGATGAGACTTTGGATGCACAAGGGGCTTACATGCTCAACTGGGTGCTTAGTTCGCCACCACCCGAAATTTCTGAAAATATCACGGCGCGAACCCAGACTTTCTACATCACAGGAGAAGGGAACCAGGAGGGCCATTATGCCTGGGTGGTAGCCAGCCGGGCAGATATTGGAGAGGTAGGCGAAATTGCAGGCACCTGCTACCAAATTACGGCCACAGCGACACGCCCTGAAGATGGCAAAACCACCGCACAAATAGTAGCTGATATAATAAACGAATTGGGAACGATATATATCCTCTCATGGCAGATATCAAACTAGTTAGGCATATCAGGGGGTAGGTGTTAACATTGAAACTAACTAAAACAAGCTGGCTAATTATAATCATCGGTGTTTTTATTATTTTTTTGGCTGGTCTGGGCGTAATTCGTTCTCAGCAGGTTCAAGAGCAGAATGAGCTGAATGAGCAACTTGCCGTGGCTCAGGCGAAGTTACAGGCAATTCAACTGGACCGACTCTCTCACCGCCAGAAAGAACTGGAGCAACAGTTAAGTGAAACGGTTTCACAATCGGAAACGGGCAGGGCGATACTTTCTCAGCCAATCGGGAGCATTACTATCAGCGATATCGTGTTTGATATTGCCGAAGCTAATAATGTAGAGGTAACTGAGATTAGTTCATCGGGCATGACGCAGAATGAGCTAGAAGGGGTCCCCTGCTTAACTTTACCACTTATCACCACGGTTGAGGGAGAAGTAACTGACCTGGTTAGTTTTATCACCCAGCTAAATGAGGACCTGGCCACTGGTGCGGTTCAGTCACTA
>JAUWBK010000008.1 GCA_030605045.1 Dehalococcoidia bacterium | reverse complement strand
CCCAAGACGCAGAGTGCCGTTGATTTAACTTTTAATGCGCCTTCGTCAGTTACCGAGGAGCAGTTGGCCGAGTTACACATTCGTCTGCGTGAAGAATAGTTTATGGTTGACATAAAAGAAGTAGCAGAAAACATATACCTGATTGACAATCAGCTTTACTCCATCCCTGAATGGGGAAGTGTTTATCTCATTAATGAAGAAAAGAAGGCACTGGTTGATACTGGACCGACCACCTCAGTGAATGTTGTGCTTGATGGAATTAAAAGGGTAGGGGTAAGCCCTGAGGAAATTGACTATTTAATCATTACCCACATTCATTTAGACCATGCTGGTGGTGCCGGGGTCCTGATTCAAGATATGCCCCGCGCACAGGTGGCAGTCCACCATAAAGGGGCGAGACACTTGGCGAACCCGGTGAAACTGGTTGACGGTGTGAGGGTAGCTCAGGGCGAAGAAATTATGGCGAAACTTGGGGAAGTCGTACCGATTGAGATGAAACGATTAAAGCCAGTATCTGAGGGTGACGTAATTAAGCTGGGTGAAAAGCAGGTTTTGCGATTCATTGAGGCCCCGGGGCATGCCTCACATGAGCTGTGCATCTATGAGAGCCGAAATAACGGCTTATTTAGTGGGGATGCCATAGGCATATTGGTTGCCGAAAATAAAGTTTTAGTTCCAGTTACTCCGCCACCCAGCTTTGATTTGGAGTTGTACCTTGCTACGCTGAAAAAATTGATGACCCTGGAAGCATCCGCGCTTTATTTCGCTCACTTTGGTATCAGCAATCAAGTTGATGAGAATTTAAAATTAGCTATGGATAAGCTTCAGGCTTGGGCTAATATCGTATCTAAAACCTTAAAAGAAGACGGATTTGACGGTGCCGCGGCAAAATTGAAAGCGCAATTGTATCTCGAATTGGAACCGGTGAGAAAAATGGCATCTCTCTATAAATACTTGACCGACGGTATTATCACGTTGAATGTTGCCGGCTATATGCAATATTATCAAGATAAGTATGAAGCTAACTGAACAGGTGGGGAGTAGTGAAGGTAACTAGAGAGAAGACAGAAAATAACCAGGCCTTTTTAACCATTGAAATGGAGCCGACTGAAGTCGAGGAATCCTTAACCGGGTCTTATCATCGCTTGGTTAAACGAGCCAATATTCCCGGCTTCCGCAAGGGAAAAGCGCCACGGGCGGTGCTGGAACGCTTCTTGGGTAAAGAGAGTTTTCTCGAGGACGCGCTTAACCACCTGTTACCTCAAGCCTATGAGAAAGCACTAAAGGAACAACAAATTGAGGCTTTCGTTCAACCGCAGCTTGAAGTAGTCCAGACTGACCCGGTAATATTTAAAGCAACGGTACCGTTGGCGCCGGAAGTTAAACTCGGTGAGTATCATAACATTCGAGTTACCCCGGAGCCGGTAGAGGTAACTGAGGATAGAGTTAAAGCCGTAATCGAGCAGTTGCGTCATCAGAATGCCACCTGGGAACCCGTAGCGCGGGCGGTGGAATTTGGTGATTTGGTGGTCTTAAACATTGAAAGCCAGATTGACGGTGAGCCTTTTATTAACCAGGAGGGAGCCCAGTACCAGGTTGTTCAGGACTCGCCTTTTCCGGCACCCGGCTTCAGTAATCAGTTAACTGGGATGAAAAAAAGTGAAGAGAAAGAGTTCAAACTCCAACTCCCCTCTGATTATCCTCGAAGCGAGCTAGCGGGAAAGGAGCCTTCTTTTAAGGTAAAGATTGTCGAGATAAAACAGGAGATACTGCCTGAGCTAAATGATGAATTTGCCAGGCAGCTTGGCCCCGAGCTAAAGACGGTGAAGGCACTCAAAAAGGAGGTCACCAATAACTTAAAGCTCAGTGCTGAGGAGAAAGCTAGGGCCGATTTTGAGGAACGGGTGATTGAAGCCGCAGTCGACCAGGCTCAAGTGGAGTTTCCACCGATTCTGGTGGAAGTGGAAATACACCGGCTGCTTGATGAACAGTCGAGGCGCTTCCAGATGCAGGGTGGCAATCTGGAGGAATACCTGAAAAGCATTAACAAAACTGAGGAACAAATGCATGAAGAGCTTCATCCGATAGCGACCAAAAGAGTTACTCAGTCCCTCGTCTTGGGTAAGGTTGCCGAAGCGGAAAAGGTTGAGGTTAATCAGTCTGAGATAGATGCCGAGATTAAAAATATGTTAAAGGATGCTACCAAGAATAAAGCCGAATTGCAAAAAGCGCTGAATACCCCGCGTTCCCGTGAGTCAATGAAACAGGTTTTAATAACACGCAAAACGATAAACCAGTTGGTAGAAATAGCTAAAGGCTCAAAGATGAATGCTGAAGTAAAAAAGGAGGCGAAAAGATGAATACCAATCCAATGAATGTTATTCCGATGGTAATTGAAAGTGGTGCCAGAGGGGAGCGAGCCTTCGATATCTATTCCCTCTTGCTCAGAGAGCGTATCGTCATGTTGGGCATGCCGATTAATGACCAGGTGGCTAACGTTATTATTGCTCAGCTTCTCTATCTGGAAAGGGAAGACCCGGACAAGGACATCAGCCTTTACCTTCACTGCCCCGGTGGCGTGATTAATGCTGGCCTGGCCATTTATGATACCATGCAGCTCATCCGCCCTGATGTGTCTACTATTTGTGTCGGGTTGGCGGCGAGCATGGGTACAATACTTCTTTGTGCTGGTGCTAAGGGCAAGCGTTATGCTTTACTCAACTCCACCATCCATTTGCACCAGGCGTTTGGCGGTGCTCAGGGGTATGCCACCGACATCGAAATTGCCGCCCGTGAGATTATGCGGGTGCAGGAGGTAATCAGGGGTATCTTGGTGCAACATACCGGTCAAACAATGGAAAAGATAGTCCATGATACCGACCGTGATTTCTATCTCAACGCGGCGCAGGCAGTGGAGTACGGCATTATTGACGAAATTCTGGGCAAACCAAAAGAAGAAGCCACCAAAGAAGCGAAGAAATAACTTTGGTGATGTATTCTGTTTATCGTTTCAGTCCTACCTACCCATAAAGCCCTTTATCTGCACCCTAAAATACCAAGCGAAGAATGCTATACCACCAATAGCCCAGAATAGTTTCTTTGCTGCATCTGGTACTTCAAAAAAGGCTTGAATAAGCTCGCCTGAAAAATATATGCCAAACAAAGCAAGAATTGGTATCACAATAAAGCGTAGTACAGCTTTCTGATATTCCTCTTCAAATTTGGGGGACATCATTATTCTCCTGCTAACGCTTCTTACTTTTGTTTTACCATATTTCCCAAAAATCACCTTAAAACCCTTGACAAATGGTATCATATATGATACCATCTTAGTAAATCCAAAAGGACAAGGAGGTGAGCTAATATGAGCAGGGGGTTTGTTGAACTATGGTTCGAAAACGAAAACTATCGGTTAAGCATCGTAGAAAGATAAGAAATGTTGCGTTGAGGGATTTTGAAGCATTGATTAGGCAATATGGTTATATTGAAGAAGGAAGCAAACACCCAAAGGCTATTATAGGCAAATATACAATGCCTTATAAAAGAGAAAATCCTGTTAAAATTTGTTACGTTAAAGAATTGTATGATATTATTGATAGTCTCTAGACCTTATTTAAGAAATAAATAACAATAACTATGACGATGAAGATGAACAATATAAGAAAGGACTTAGAATACTATTCCAAACTGCCTTATACAATTATCCTTGAAGAGTGGGATGATGGTAATGGGCCATATTATGTGGCTAGAGTTGCGGAGCTCCCGCACTGCTTGATACATGGTGATACCCCTGAAGAGGCTATTGCCGAAATTGAAGAAGTCAAGATCGACTGGATAAAATCTAACCTAGAAAGAGGGTTTAAGATCCCTGAACCAATCACCCGTAAACATAGTGGCCAAATCAGCCTGAGAATTCCGCCATCTCTTCATAAGCTTTTGTCCGATAGGTCTCTAATTGAGAGAGTAAGTCTAAATCAACTGATGACCGCAGCTCTAGCAAGCTCAGTTGGTATGGATATCGATGCATCTAAGACAAAAGCCACTAGAAAGCCTGTAAATGTATAATAATTCACAGGCTTTAACCCATCTCTTCGAAATATAGTAGGCTGTTATAACTTCCATTTTTGCAATCCCCAAAAGGAAGCGTCAAAAATGACCTCTGTAAAAAAGAACACTCCCTTACTGCGAAGGAGAGGGTGAAATATTAAAAAGATGGACTTCCCCCCTTAAATGCCCCTGAAATTTATATAGTACCGCTTACTTTTCTATTTATCTCGTCCGTCAGATTGTACCCGTAAATCGGTTTTCCCTCAGCGTCAATTACCCGTTTATCGGCGGTTACTTTGACTTTACCCCGGCTGAAAGCCTGAATGGTGGCTATTATTAGTGGCAGTTCTCTGGCCACCCCGTGCTGGCGGATGAGCTTGAACAAGGCATTATCTTCACCCTGCTCCTGCTTGATCTGTGCCAGAGGCTTCCCCTTTATCTCCACCCGGTATTTATCAAACGGTTCACCTCTAATCGGGAAGGTGCAGTAGGTTACCACCGGTCCTTTATCTAGCTCCGGAGTTACCAGGTGCATCATCGCTCCCGTCTCCTCAGCATCACTGTCCATTAGCCGCCAGATTACTTCCTGCCAGGTTCCGGTAGGCCCACTTGGGGTGGCGGGGTGAAGGTTAAGCATATCATATCTCTGGCACATCTCTGGGCCTACAATCAGCATGTAACCCGCCAGCACACACAGGTCAGGGTGGAAGTTTTGCAGCCGCGCCATTACCTCTCGGTCATAATCAAGTCGCCAAAGTGGCAGTCCTTCTTCTTGGCTGGTGGTGCCTATCTTGGACTTGAACTTTTGGTAGGAGAAGGTGATCAGGGGAATGTTATAATCTTTAACCATATTAAGAAAGATGTCGGTGGCTTCGGTTTCTCCATATTCGCGACTGCAGAAAACAAAAGCTATCTCGGCCTTAATCTCCCCCGACTCAATGCTGTCATGCACTGTCTTGAGCAGCCCTCTCGACCCTTTGCCTCTACCCGTGGAAAACCAGCCAAGCTGATACATCTTTCCTCACCTCTTGAGGTTTTTTAGCTTTTTCCAGGCGCTACTGAAGTGAGTTAGCGGATTTGTTCTTTGCCCAAAAACCTTGCCTTTCGCTAAAGCCTGAATGAAGTCATTTTTGTCATTGAATTCAGGCATCTCCACATAGGCGTTGCCGATTTCGCTGGGAGTATGGGCATCACTGCCGGCACTCTGCGCAATACCGTATTTCTCGGCAAAGGCCTGCGCTTTAGCTGAACTGCGACGAAGCGGACTTCTGGCGTTAAAGACTTCCATAACGTCAATTTGCTCCGCAATCCCTTCCACTAACTTGTCACCTAAAGCGGACGGTCTGAATATATCAAAGGCGTGAGGAATGCAGACTAAACCACCCTGAGCTTTGATTTGAGCTATCGTCTGTTTGACGGAAAGACCATTGGCTATGTCTTCTTTAAGGAACATACCCATAATCTCACCATGTGGGGTTAATATCTCCTCAGCGACAATTACGGTGAAGGGAGCTAGGCGCTGCATCTTCAAGGCGCCCTCAATAGTGCCATGGTCAGCGATGGCAACGCAGTTTATCCCCAACTCCAGACACCGATTAATAATTCTCTTCAGAGGCATACCACAGTCCATTGAGTATTCGGTGTGAATATGAAGGTCAGCTTTCAGCAATTATCTCAACCACTCCTTTCTATATAAGTGCCCGTCCGGGTGTCAACCTTGAGAACATCCCCTTCATTAATAAATAGGGGAACCTGTATAGTAGGTCCGGTTTCCAGTTTGGCTGACTTACTTCCCGCGGTGGCGGTGTCGCCTTTGAAACCGGGTTCGGTTTCAATTACCTCAAGCTCAACCGTAATGGGTAGCTCGATATCTACCACCTCGCCCCGGTAGCTTGATACCTCCACTGATGCACCCTCTTTCAAATAGTTGAGAGCGTCGCCCAGCTTTTCGCTATTGATGCCAATCTGCTCATAGCTTTTCTCATCCATAAAGTAGTACAAATCACCATCATTATAGAGATACTGCATTGACCTCGAGTCAAGACGTGCCCGGACCAGTTTCTCATTAGATTGAAAGCTTCGCTCGATGGTATGACCGGCATTGATATCACGCAGCTTAACCTTGGCTAGGGCAGTTCGTTTCATCTTGACGTGCTGGTAGTCAATAACCTGATATAACTTGTCATCTAACTCAATAATAATCCCTTTTCTTAAATCACCGCCGCTTATCATTTTACCCCTTCCTCGCTTTTGAAATTACTCTTGCCTTGCCATTCTCCATAACGACTAAATCCTCGATTCTTATCCCTCCCCACCCGGGAAGATAAATACCCGGCTCCACCGTAAAAACCATACCTGAGGTAAGCGTTTCGGCTGAGCCTGGGCCGAGACGTGGTGACTCATGGGACGCCAGCCCGACGCCATGGCCTGAAGCATGCCCGAAGGCTTCAGCATAGCCCGCCTCTTTGATAACAGTTCTGGCCAAACTATCCCCCTGCTCACCGGTCATACTTTCTTTAATTATAGCTAATGCCGTTAGCTGGGCGCCAAGCACAGTATCATACACTTTCTTAAAGGTATCATCAGGAGCACCCAGGCAGATGGTGCGGCTCAGGTCGCTGGAATAGCCATCAACTTTGGCACCGATATCAAACAATACCGGTTCCCCGGATTGTATGGTACGCAGAGAGGGCTTGGCATGGGGCAGGGCTGAATTTAGCCCAGAAGCAACAATCATATCAAATGGCATTGCCTGGCTGCCATTCTCGCGCAGGAATTTCTCTACCTCCCAGGCTACCTCCCTTTCCGTCATACCAACACGAATCAAATCATCTATATGTTGAAAGGCGCTATCGCTTATTTCGGCAGCTCGGGTAATAAACTCAATCTCTTCAGGCTCTTTTACCACTCTCAGAGATTCGACTACTTCATCTAGAGGAACAAGCTTGGGCGGGGGTTGCATTTTACCTATTTTATCGTTTAACTGCCGATACATAGCAAAGGTAATATGCCTGGCTTCAAAGCCTAATTTCTGCAGGCTTAATCCAGCTACCAGCTCAGGAAACTGGTTTACCACATCGCTGGTTATCTGAAAAATTTTATAATCAGGAGCTTGTCTCTTGACCTGCTCAATGTAGCGGAAATCAGTGGCTAAAATAGTCTCTTTTGCCGTAATCAGTAGAAAACCGGCCGAGCCGTCAAACCCGGAGAGGTAGTATCTATTCTCCGGCTGCGAGATAAAGATAGCGTCAATATCTTTCTCAGCTAATTTTTGCCGCAATTTCTGTAATCTATTATTTATCTTCAAGTTCATTATCCCTTTTCTGTGCCATGGGGTGAGCCGAGAGGTATATCTTTTTTGCCTGGCTCTGGCTGACATGCGTATAAATCTGAGTGGAGGAAAGTTGAGCATGACCGAGAAGTTCCTGGACGACTCTTAAATCAGCGCCGCCATCAAGGAGGTGGGTAGCGAAGGTGTGACGTAGCAGGTGAGGGTGAACCCTTTTATCTATGTTGGCTACATTGGCATATTTTTCCAGTATTTTTTGTATTCTTCGCGTCGGGAGGCGTCCTCCGTAGCGGTTAAGGAACACGGCGCTACTTCTTTTTTTACCCTGAAGCTCAGGTCGCCCCTGACTGAGATAGGTACTCAGCATCCGGGCGGCTGGCTCACCAATGAGAGTCACTCGTTCCTTAGACCCTTTCCCCCAGACCCGGACTTCATTGGTATTAAGATTAACCTGCTCCAAATCCAGGTTCACTAGTTCACTGACCCTCAGGCCAGAGGCATAGAGTAGTTCCAGCAAAGCGCGGTCGCGCTGCCCCTGTGGCGTGGCTGGGTCAGGGGCTTCCAGAAGTCGTACCGTTTCTTCTACACTGAGGAAAGAGGGCAGGCGCCTGTCCAGTTTGGGTGTAGAGGCCTTCTCTAGCAGGTTGGTTGAGATTATTTCTTCCCGCATCAGGTAGCGGTAGAAAGAGCGAATTGCTGAAAGCTTGCGGGCAATGCTCGGTTTGACCACCCCCTGGTCCATCAGCCAGGAGATATAATCGCGCAGCACATGCTTGTCCACTTCTTCCAGCGAGTTGATTTTCTTCTGTCTGAGAAACTGGAAGAAGCCTCTTTCTGCGCCTCGGGCGTAATTACCGAGCAAATCGTTGGTATAATTACGCACCGTATAGGGCGAAGCCCCCCGCTCCGCCTCAAGATAATTTATATATTTGTTAAAGAGTTTTTGCATAGGGCTAATCATGCTGGCAATTTCCCTCTATACTTGCATTTGGTGCACTTTGCTAATCTCCCCATATAGAGGGTAAGCAATCCGCCGCACTTGGGGCAGGGTTCAGGAAGAGGTTTGAAATTGGTGGCAAACTGGCATTCGGGGTAATTGCTGCAGCCATAAAAGGTGCGTTTCTTTTTGCTCATCCGCTCTATCAGTTCACCACCGCACTGCGGACATTTCACCCCAATCTTGACCTGAAACGACTTGGTATATTTGCACTCCGGAAAACCGCTGCAGGCCAGGAATTTACCATAGCGCCCCATTTTGATTGCCAGGGGCTTACCGCACTCCGGGCAAATCTCCTCGGTTAGCTCATCGGCTAGCTTAATCTTTTCTGCGACTTGGAAGGCATTTTCCAGGTCTTTTTCAAAGGGCGTATAAAAATCACGGACCACGCTCACCCAGTCTCGGTTCTTATTCACGATATCATCTAATTCATCTTCCATATTCGCGGTGAACTTAATGTCAACGATGTCGGCGAAATATTGGTTCAGTAGGTCATTAACGACAAAGCCCAGCTCTGTCGGTTGAAAATTTCCTTGGACTTTGGTCACATAATCACGCCCTTGAATCGTGGACAGGGTGGGGGCGTAGGTGCTGGGACGGCCAATGCCCCATTGCTCCAGCATCTTGATTAGTGTCGCTTCGGTGAAACGGGGTGGGGGCTGGGTGAAGCACTGCTCCGGGAAAAGACCGAGAAGCTCAAGCTCATCGCCTTTCTTCAAAGGGGGAAGTGTCCCTTTCTTTTCTTCTTCAGCCTCATCTTTCCCCTCAGTGTAAAGAATGATAAATCCGGGGAAAATATTTACTGAGCTTGAAGTTCTCAGCCGGTAATTGGACTTCGGGGATTTAGCTTCAATATCAACCGTGGTATTATCGAATAAAGCGACTGCCATCTGGCTGGCCACCATTCGTTTCCAGATAAGTTGGTAAAGCCTGAACTGGCTGGCCGTAAGGTATTTTTTAGTCAGCGGCGGTTCTCGTGAGATTTTCGTCGGGCGAATCGCTTCGTGCGCCTCCTGGGCTCCTCTGACTTTTCTGGCGAAGGAGCGAGCATGCGGTGGCACGAATTCAGCCCCATATTTCCGGCCGATAAATTCTCGAGTCTCAGCGACTGCGGAGTAGGCAACTCGGGTCGAGTCGGTACGCATATAGGTAATCAACCCCACGCTCCCCTCATCACCAAGGGTAATACCCTCGTAAAGCTGCTGGGCAACCGCCATCGTCTGTTTCGCCGTGAAGTGTAGCTTGCGCCAGGCTTCCTGCTGCAAAGTGCTGGTGATAAACGGTGGGGCTGGTGGACGGGTTACCCTTTTCGTGTTTACTTCAAAAATGCGGTAACCTGCCTGTTCCAGTTCCTCCTTGATGTTGGTCGCCTCTTGCTGGTTGGCAATCTCCAGCTTGGTGCCATCCATAAGGCCGATTAGCATCGCCCTGAAGGCGGCCGTCTCCGCTTTCTTGCTTAGCTCAGCCTCAATCGTCCAGTATTCTACCGCGACGAATTCCTGAATCTCCCGTTCCCGGTCAACAATTATCTTTACTGCCACCGATTGCACTCTGCCGGCAGAGAGCCCTCGTCTTATTTTCTTCCAGAGCAAGGGACTGAGCTTGTAGCCAACCAGTCTATCCAGGACACGCCGTGCCTGCTGGGCGCTGACCAGTTGCATATCTATCGAGCGAGGATGCTTGAAGGCGCGCTTGACTGCCTCTGCGGTTATTTCGTGGAAAACAACGCGCCGGTACGGTTTGCGGTCTGATTTGATTACCTCAATCAAATGCCAGGCGATTGCCTCCCCCTCGCGGTCGGGGTCGGTCGCCAGATATACCGTAGCGGCAGTTTCAGCGGCTTGTTTCAGCTCACTGACAAGCTTGGTTCTGGCTTTGGGCACCACGTATCTGGGCACAAAGTCGTTTTCTATGTCCACCCCTAATTGGCTCTTGGGCAAGTCTCTCACATGGCCCAGCGAAGCCTTAAGGCTGTAGCCTCTGCCTAAAATCTTGTTTAGTGTTCGGGCTTTGGCCGGTGACTCAACGATAACTAAATTTTTCTTCACAGTTGACATAACCACCAAAACAAATCAAAGCTAATCAGCTAGGAATTGTTTCCCTATTTTTTAGTATAGCATTTAATCCACTCTTACCCTATATTCCTCTCTGGCTTCTCGGGCTAGAACATAACTCATCGGCCCCAATTGCTTGACTAAACCTTTCAGTTCCATCATCGCCAGAGTGCTGCTGACGGTTGATATTGGTAGGCCGCTGCTGCGGCAGACCTCATCAACATGGGTTGGTTCAGCGCTCAGGTGCTTTAGCAGTAAGGACTCGGTATCAGAAGTAGGTATGGCCTCTCTCATTTCCATCTGTCGGGCTACGTTCATTAGATTCAATTCTTCTAGAATATCGGTATAGTCTCGAACTAGCTTGGCTCCTTCCTGAATGAGATGATTGGTGCCTCGGCTGGCTGGTGAGAGGATACTGCCCGGAATGGCAAATACCTCTCTATTTTGCTCTAATGCCATATGAGCGGTAATCATAGCGCCACTAGTTTCGTCGGCTTCCGTAATTAAAACACCTAAACTTAGTCCACTCATAATGCGATTACGTCGAGGGAAGTTATCCGCCTTGGGTCTGGTGCCCAAAGGATACTCGCTAATCAAGGCACCTTGTTGGATAATTTGGCGCGCCAGGTTAGCGTTATCGGCGGGGTAAACAATGTCAAGCCCGCAGGCAAACACGGCAATGCTCCTACCGCCGACAGCCAGTGCTGCCTGATGAGCTACCGAATCGATTCCTTTGGCTAAACCACTGACAATCGTAATCTTGCTTTGCGCCAAATCAGTCACGATTTCTTCGGTTACTTGCCTCCCGTAAACCGTCGCCCGGCGAGTACCCACCACTGCTAGGCACCACTCATCCTGTGGAAGTAGTGAACCCCTGACATAAAGTAGTGGGGGATAATCATATATTTCTTTGAGACGGGACGGGTAACTCGGGTCATTATAGGAAAACACCTTCACACCATAGTGCTCTAACTTTTCCATCTCTGCTTCTAAAGAAATCTTGGGGCGCCAGGAGGTAATGGCTTGTATCGCGCCGCGGTCAAGACCAGCCTGTTTTAACTCCGCCGACGCTGACTGCCAAGCCTTCTCCAGACTACCAAAGTAGTTCTCCAGTTGGGTTAATCTCACTCGGCCAATGCCGGGGATAAGACTAAAACCTACCCAATATTTAATGTCTTTGTTATTCATCTTCAAGGCTATTCTAACATAGAGATAATTGCTGGACAATTGAGATTATTTAGCAAGATAGGGGGCATCATCGTGGGAAATGGGGTCTCTAAAAAATAGGCTGGCGGAGAGGGTGGGATTCGAACCCACGGTAGCCAAAGGCTACACGCGCTCTCCAGGCGCGCCTGATAGGCCACTCCAGCACCTCTCCCGCGACCTAAAAGTTAAGACTCAGTCATATTATCTTATCGTTAGTCAAATTAGCAATCTTTGGTTGACATAGAGCGGAGAGGGTGGGATTCGAACCCACGCTCCGCGAAACGCGGAGACCGCTTTTCGAGAGCGGCACCATGAACCACTCGGACACCTCTCCTAGCTTCAAATTCTACCTTAAAACCTCACCTGGCATCAAGGTTGTCACCATTTTATAGGTGAAAACACGAAGTTGACAAAAAGAAGCTGGCAGTTTAATCTTTTAGGAAAGTTCAGAGTAGCCAAGAGTAGTTGCTTATTGTTAGTCGAGCCTCGGGCAGAATAACAATTAGAAAGGGGAAGTATTATGGTCAAAGGTTACATGAGAAGGATACTTTTTGTCGACTTGACGCGAGGAGTGTGCCAAGAGGAGACACTCAACGAAGAGCTATGCCGAGACTTCATGGGCGGCTACGGCATCGGTGCCCGGATTCTATATGAGCGAATGAAACCCCGCGTGGATCCCTTAGGCCCCGACAACATGCTAGGTTTCATGACTGGCCCGCTGACGGGCACTCCAACGCTATGCAGTGGCAGATTTGTCGTCATCGGTAAGTCTCCTCTTACCGGAGCTTGGGGTGATACCAATTGCGGTGGTGACTTTGGACCTTACCTGAAGTTTGCTGGTTACGATGGTGTCTTCTTTAGCGGTACGGCATCAAGCCCGGTCTATCTCTACATTGAGAATGGTAAGCCGGAGCTAAGGGATGCCACCCAATTATGGGGTAAGGACTGCCTAGAAACAGAGGATGTGTTGAAGAATATTCACGGAAAGGACACCAGTGTTGCCTGCATTGGACCGTCCGGTGAGAAACTTTCTCTCATCGCCGCGATAATAAATGAAAAAGGACGAGCTGCTGGCAGGGTGGGGTTGGGTGCGGTAATGGGCGCCAAGAAACTGAAGGCGCTGGCCGTTAAGGGTAACCTGAAAGTACCCATGGCGGATGAAGCGAAGGCCAACCAGCTACGACGTGAATGGGCAACTCAGCTTAAAGGTATGGGCGAGACATTTAGGGACTACGGGACATGCGGGATTACCGAGGCCAGTGCGATGAGTGGAGACTCACCAGTGAAGAATTGGGCTGGAGCTGGCTATATCCACTTTTTCGCTAATGCCAAGCATATCAGCGATGACGCGGTGATCGCCGAGCAGGAGCGCAAATATGGCTGCTGGCAGTGCACCATCCGTTGTGGTGGACATATGAAGGCTAAACCAGGACGGGCGAGCGTCTGCCACAAGCCTGAATACGAGACACTATGCATGGCAGGTACCTTGTGTCTCAATGATGACCTGGAATCTATCATTCACTTCAACGACATCTGCAACGCCTATGGTATAGACACTATTTCCGCTGGTTCTGCTATCGCTTTTGCTATTGAGTGCTACGAAAATGGTATTCTCACCAAGGACGATGTTGGTGTAGAGATGCGCTGGGGTGATGGTGGCGCGGTAGTCGCTCTTACCGAGAAGATTGTCAAGCGCGAGGGAATTGGCGACGTCCTAGCTGATGGTATCATGCGAGCGGCAGCGAAGATAGGCAAAGGGTCGGAACAATTTGCTGTCCATGTCCAGGGCCAGGAAATCCCGGCCCATGACCCGAGGTTTGTCCCGGCTCTTGCAGTGACCTATCGCATGGATGCTACTCCCGGGCGCCACACGCAGGGTGGCCGAGCCTGGATTATGGGGGTCGACTTCCTTACCGACGAGAGAAGCAACAAATACGATTATACCAACACCGGAGAACTACAGAAGCAGGCCACGAACATGGTTCACATAGTCAATTCGTCTGGTATCTGCTTGTTCGCCTATCTTTCCTACCCCGCGCAGTTCATTCCTGACTTCCTGACGGCCGTCACCGGTTGGGAGTACACTCTGGACAGTTGCTTGAATGTCGGGGAGCGTATCGCGAATATCCGCCACCTGTTCAACCTGCGTGAAGGACTGAATCCGCTGAAATATTTCTTTAATCCAAGGGCCGTGGGTAGACCACCGCTGAAGGAAGGTCCGGTTGCCAACGTGACACTTGACGACGATACCATGGTAAAGGACTACCTGAAGGCAATGGACTGGGATCTAACCACGACCAAACCTAGCGCCAAGAAACTGCAAGAGCTTGGTTTGAGCCAATTAGTCAAGGAACTCTAAAGTTAACCTAGGCTAGCCGGAAAGAAAACATTATATTGTAACTCACCCAAAGGTGTTTGACGCCTTCAATAGTATAGAAATTAAGCAGATAGCAAAGCTAACCAACCAGGAGGAAAGGCAGCATGGGCAGGAAAGCTAGAATTGGGCTTACCAGGGATTTCTTTGACGAAAATGGTAAATTCATGATGCCCGGTCCCGGTCTAAAGTTGTTAGATGAGATGTCTAATGTGGAGTACCAAATGTTCCCTGAATTTTTACGCGAGGTCAACCCGGAGCAGATAAAGGGGTTCGATATGGTGGTTACGTTTAGGCCTTTGTGGACGAAACAGAATATCGCCGGGAACAACCAGCTTCTTTCTATCCATCGCGGTGGGGTGGGATATGAAAGGCTTGATGTTCCCGCCCTTACCAACGCCGGAATAATGCTGTTTATCACTCCGGGAGCAGTTCGTCGCCCGATGGCAGTAGCCTATCTGACTTTTATTCTTGCCTTAAGTATGCGACTCTTAACCAAGGATAAGCTGATTCGCGAGGGGCGATGGACGGAACAATATCACTACCGGGGTTACGGATTGGTAGGTAGGACACTAGGGGCAATAGGTGTCGGTAACATTGGTCATGAGATGTTTAAGCTCGCCAAGCCTTTTGAAATGAAACACATTGCTTACGACCCCTATGTTACACGGGAGGCGGTAGCCGATGTTGATGTGCAGCTAGTAGACTTGGATACAGTGTTGACTGAATCAGACTTCTTGACCATTATCTGTCCGCTTAGTGAGGAAACCCGCCATTTGATTGGCGAAAAGGAACTGAAAAAAATGAAGCAAACGGCCTTTCTGATCAACGCGGCGCGTGGTCCCATCGTGGACGAAGCAGCACTGATAAAGGCTTTGCAGGAAGGTTGGATCCGGGGGGCTGGCTTAGATGTGTTTGAACAAGAGCCTACCCCGACTGATAACCCTTTGCTCAAGATGGACAATGTTATCCTCAGTCCTCACGCCTTAGCTCAGACAGACCAGACTTTTAGCATCATGTGGGACATAATCACCGGACAGCTCTCAGCGATTACCCGTGGCGAGATTCCAGAAACCCCGGTCAACCGAGAGGTTTTGGACAGACCGGAATTTCAGACCAAGCTAAAGAAATTCCTTAGAGCCATTAAGTGAATTGACCCGGCTAGTGAAAATCAAAGCGCAATTGTGTGTGTCAATGGTAAAAGCAGGGCACAGTGATTCTGCAGGAGGAGGTAAAAATGGAGATTTTTGATCTCTCAGGGAGAATTGCTATCGTTACTGGTGGCAATCAAGGAATTGGATTTGCCATCGCCAGAGGGCTTGCTAGTGCTGGAGCAACCGTGGTTATCGCCAACCGAAGAGCCGCTGAGGGGCAAAGCGCCGCTGAATCTTTAGAGAAGGAGGGACTCAATGCGGTGGCTATACCAACTGATGTCAGCCGCCGGTCTTCTATCGAGGCGTTAGTTTCCAAGGTGGTTAGTGATTTCAGGAGAATAGACATTCTGGTCAACAATGCCGGTATTGTCATCCGAAAGCCAGCCGAAGAAATCACCGAGGAGGAATGGGACCGTATCATGAATATAAACTTGAAGGGTATGTTCTTCTGCTGCCAGCTAGTCGGTAAGGAGATGCTCCGAAGTAAAAAGGGGAAAATCATTAATATTTCCTCCGTGATCGCAGAGAAAGTGCAACCAATACGTTCCGTTTATGCCATTTCCAAAGCGGGGGTTTCCCATTTAACTCGGACGCTGGCTCTTGAGTGGTCAAAGTACAATATCAATATCAATGCCATTGCCCCGGGTGTAACCATCACTCCTCTTAATCAGAAGTACTTCGAAGAGCACCCCGAGCAGCTTGAGGAGTTTGTCAGCGCCACGCCCAAAGGTAGGGTGGCCTATCCCGAGGATTATGTGGGCGCGGCCATATTTCTCGCCTCAGACGCGTCCGATTACGTTACCGGACATACCTTGGTGGTTGATGGCGGCACGGTTATCTGCTAGACCTTGGAATTTGTCGAGGAGGTAAAAGGGAACCCATCATAGCATGGAGGTGATGCGATGTCAAAAGTAAAGTCTTGTCTTTTTGCCTCGACGCCGGATATGCTTGAATTGAGCTTCGTGGTGAAGATGCTCACTGGTACTCCGGAGGAGCTTGGCCGACGTGCCATCGACTGGGGGTACGACGGAATTGAATTTCTGCCCAATCCGGAGCGTGTTCCCGATCCTGAAGTGTTTGCTGGTGCCCTGCGACGTACCGGAGCCGTCATGCCGGTAATTAACAGTGGTCGTATTGCCGCTCAGGGAATGGCGCTTATCCATGAAGACCCAGGTATCCGGAGGAAGTCGATCGAGGCTTTCAAAAATCTCTTGGACTTTGCTGGCTACTTCAAGGCACGGGTTGGTCTGGGTATGGCCCGTGGTCGAGGAATTTCGGGAGCTGGTAAAGAAGAGACAAATCGGTTAGTTGAGGAGGTCTTTCGGGAACTTACTGAACACGCGGAGAGGGTCGGGGCGATAATTATGCTGGAGGCAAGTGAGTCTGAATTCACCGGTTTGGTGAATACTAACGAGGAGGCTATGGCGTGGGTGGAGCAGATTGGCAGTCCCAACTTCAGCGTGATGCTGGACACGCACCAGCTCTGGGCAGCGGAGACCTCTATCGAGCATGGTATTAGAGTCACCAAGGGTCAGGCCCAACACATACACCTGTACGAACCCAGCCGTTTGCCCCCGGGAGTTAGCCCTGAAAAGGAAGCACTCAATTGGCCCCATATCGCACAGGTTCTGCAAGAAGAAGGTTTCCAGGGTTCCGCCTCAGTTGTTATTGCCCCCAAAGGTGACCCAGAGCCGATAGCGCGCCAAGCGGTAATCTATCTGCGGCGCCTCTTTAACTGGTAAAAATAATCCTAGGGAGCATGGTGCATCTTGACTAAACTTTTTGGTCGTGGTAGATTTAGCAACGAGATTCCCTTGGGCAAAGATACTAAAGGCGGGTGATAGCTGGTATAGAACAAGTCGCATCGCCCGCTATTGTCAAGAAGAGAGGACGAGAGGTTTATGCTAAAGGGACTCGCGCTCAACAATGCCACGGTCGTGGGGTTTATCATGGAGTGTCAGAGCGAATGAGAGACACATTACGATTGCAGAAAACCACGAAACGCGGGCAGAAAAGGTTGATTAGCGTAGTCCTGCAGTATGTTCTTCTCTTTGCCTTCTGGTTAATCCTTTCCGGACGCTTTGAAGCGAAGTACATTGTCATCGGGGTACTCTCAGCTGGTTTAGTCACCTATTTTACCAATGACCTCTTTCATTTTGCCTTAAGCTATGGTGAGCGTGTAGAGGCTAAAACCCGATTAGTTCTCCTCCAGTTGTGGCGCTTTCTAGCTTATCTACCTTGGCTCCTTTCCCGAATCATAATGGCTAACATTCAAGTTGCCTATCTTGTGCTTCATCCCAAAATGCCCATTGACCCTGGCCTGCTTGTGTTCCGAACTCGGATGAGAAAGGGTATTGCACAGGTAACGTTAGCTAATTCGATAACTCTGACCCCAGGTACGATAACCACTAGCTTGGAAAACGGGCAATATATCATTCACACCCTAAAGCGGCCCTTAGCTGGGGAGCTGGAAAGTGCGACGATGCAAAACAAAGTAGCCACGGTCTATCTGGACGAGAAAGATCCACCACCAGCCACCCAATGGGTACATTCTCAGGAGGAGATTGAGCCATGAGTTCATTCCTCTTGGCGATTACCATTTTTATCGCCTTACTAACCGCTGCTAGTATGTACCGAGTAGCGGTCGGTAGAACTATCTTTGACCGGATAATCGCCGCGGGTTTGGTCGGGACCAATGGTTTCATCTTGCTGGTCTTGATTGGATTTCTCTTTGGGCGAATTAATATGTTCGTTGATCTCGCCATTGCCTATGCCTTGTTGAACTTCGTGGTCATCATCGTACTGGGTAAATACTTTGACCGGGGGAAGGAGAAACAACCCTAATGCTAGCCCAGACTATTGTGGCGATTATCTTAATGTTTGGCGGCACTTTCTTCTTAGCGGTAAGTGCTCTTGGGTTGCTTCGCCTGCCTGACTTTTACGCTCGAACTCACGCTGTGGGTAAATCGGAGACGCTAGGTTCAATATTG
>JAUWBK010000034.1 GCA_030605045.1 Dehalococcoidia bacterium | reverse complement strand
ACGGCTTAGGGAGTTCCCAGAGTTACAAAGTGGGGAGCTACCGAGGACGATACGAGATTACTTCATGGGAATCGAACCTTTGTCAGTCTACAGGCTATCTGAATCTATGTCTAGCATGGCTCAAAATGTGTCAGTCATGAGTCGAGAGGTAGGAGACTTATCTAGAGATGTAAGGTTCTTTTCCAAATTGATGTGGCGTCTTGTGATTCCTCTCATCTCGGCTACCTTTATAGCGGTCGTGGTGAGATTTATTATTGGGGGCTGAGAAGTTAAGTCTCATATTGGGGGGCATCTCACAACAATATATATTGCTCCATTTGATTTTTTGTTGGCAGTAGTTATAAACTTGATTTGATTTTTGACTGGCAGTGGATATAAATTAGTGGTAGTTGTAGTTGAAGCGGATGCTGCCAATAGATGAATAACTGAAGAGGGAGCTATGATTCTATCCCAGTTTCAGACAATAGGTCGTGACCTCTTTGCCCGGGGACTTGTCTCGTCTCATAGTGGCAATCTGAGTATCAGGCTCGGTGACCGTATTATTATTACCCGCCGTGGCAGCATGCTCAACTGTTTGCAGGAACACGATTTGATCGAGACCGGGATAAGTAAAAATAGCCGCTCGACGCCGTTAGCCTCAACCGAATTACCTGTCCACCGGGCTATTTATCGGGAAACCCAGGCGCTAGCTATTGTTCACGCTCATCCACCTCATGCCATTGCCCTCTCGATGACTGAGACTGAGATTGTGCTCAGTGGTGTTGAAGGTCTTTCGGAAGGAACCACGGTTCCGGTCATCGGTTGGAATATGGAAATAAAACCGGGAGGCCTGGCAGACATGATTTCCCAGGCCTTAAAGCAACACCGAATTATCATAGTCCGTGGGCATGGCAACTTCGCCATTGGCCAATTACTTGAGGAGGCTTATAATTTTACCACGGCGCTGGAGCAAAGCTGCCAGGTTCAGTGCTTGCTGAGGTCATTGAAGGTAAGCCCGGTTGAGGAATAATTACTTTTTGTAGACCGGCGTACACCAGTCGAGGTATTTGGGATTGTTACCGCGTATTACCTCGGCGTAAATTTTTTGTAGCTTCTTGGTTATCTCACCAATCTCACCATTGCCTATCTGCCGATGGTCTATTTCCGCTACCGGGGTTACGTGGGCCGCAGTACCGGTAAGGAAGACCTCTTGGGCAATGTAAAGTTCACCGCGGTTAATTGGTCTCTCTATCGTTTCTAAACCCAGCTCATTTTTGGCCAGTTTGATGACGCTGTCGCGGGTAATGCCCGGCAGGATATTATTATAAGTAGCCGGGGTAACTAATTTACCATCGATAACCAGGAAAATATTCTCACCACTCCCCTCGGAAACATAACCGTCTGGGGAGAGCATAATCGCCTCATCAAAACCGCTCTCCACCGCGTCTGATTTAGCCAGGGCATTGCTGGCATAATTACCCATGATTTTAACCTGTGGCGGAGCCACATTATCATCGGGGCGCCGCCAGGAAGAGACGCAACACCTGGCTTTATCCACATCTATATACCGCCCCCAGGGAATAATAAACACCACGTAATCATCGCTGATGTCATGCAGCCGGACACCTAAAGCCTCACTGCTCTTGTAGGCTAAGGGGCGTACGTAAATATCCTCCTCAAAAGCACACTTTTGGGCCAGTTCTATCGTTATCTGGCACAGTTCATCTACGCTATAGGGCAGTTTAATCCTTAGCACTTGGCAGCCATTGAGCAGCCGTTGATAGTGCTCTTTAAGACGGAAAAAGTAAATCTGTTGCTGCTTGGCATTCCAATTACCCCTGATACCCTCAAAGATAGCGGTGCCATAATGAAGGGCCTGGGTCATAACATTTATCTTGGCTTCGGCTAAAGGAACATACTTATTTTTGAAAAAGGCGTATGAAGGCATTGGTAGGTCTCCTTTTCTAGTCTATTATAATCACTCATTATAACCGCTACTCAAGCAGAAAACAAGCGGGGTTATTGAGAGATTATTTATCTACCTCGCCCCCTTTATCCCCCTCTCCTTCAAAGGAGAGGGGGAGGGATATAGAAAGAGGGGCGCAGCCCCTCTTAGACATCCGCTTAAAAGGCTGGATTCAGATCAGGCTAAGTGCTAATATGTACATCAAAGAGACTGGAGGTAAATAATGCTTGAAAATTTTAGTCTTGAGACACTGGAGGCTATTTTTGACGCACTGCCATTGGATGTGACCTTCGTTGATGAAACTGATACCGTCAGGTATTACAGCAAGGGTGACGACCGAATATTCAGACGGACGCCGGCGGTAATTGGCCGGAAGGTGCAGGATTGCCATCCTAAAGAGAGCCTCGATAAGGTAAATCAGGTCGCGAGTAACTTAAAGTCAGGCAAGCGAGATTTCGCTGAATTCTGGATTGACCTTAAAGGGCGCAAGATATACATCAGGTATTTTGCGGTGAGAGACAAAGCGGGCAAATATCTCGGCACTCTTGAGGTCACTCAGGACATCACCAATATTCAAAAGATAGCGGGAGAGAAGAGGCTGCTTGATGTGAGGTAGGTTGCAAATTCCCCACCCCTACCTCGATAAACTCGGCGTATGCAGAGTGTAGCCCCCCTCGGTTTCAGGAAAGATATCTTTTAGCCGCAGTGTCCTGCCCGTTTGTATTGCGGTAAAGCCGTATTTTTGGCGGATGCGGTCAATCGCGGTGTTTAACTTTTCCAGTCTTTGGGCAGATAAGTCCAGCATGTCTAGCTGCCGACTAGATTCCACCAGATTTGATACCCCGATGCCAATAAGGCGAACCGCCTGCTTTTCCCGGGGTAACTCGTTCTTGAGTAGCCTTAGTCCAGTGGTGAATATAGTCTGGTCAGTATCGCTGGCCTGCTTAAGGGTTTGCTGACGGGTAATCGTGCTGAAATCAGCATATCTCAGCTTCAGGGTTACGCACCGTGCTAGCTTCCCTTTCTCACGTAAATCACTGCCCACCCGTTCGCTGAGGTAACGTAGTGTTGCCTTCAGGAACGAGGCGTCCCTGGTGTCTTGGGCAAAGGTGGTTTCTCGGCTGGTGGACTTGGCGGCGGCGGGAGGCTCCACTTTGTCATCGCCAATACCGTTGGCATGGTCATGGATTAGCTTACCGTAAGCGCCAAAGTGGCTTTTAAGTATATATAAGGGTAGGGTAGCCAGTTGCCCGATGGTACTGATGCCTAAACCTTTTAATATTCGCTCACTCTTTTTGCCAATTCCGGGCAACTTAGCTATTGGTAAAGGCTTCAGAAAAGAACGTTCCTTTCCCGCCGGTACTTCCAGTAGGCCGTCCGGTTTGGATAAGTCCGAAGCAACCTTGGCGACTACCTTACTGCTGGCGATGCCTACTGAGGCACAAAGGCCTAGTTCATCTTTAATCCGTTGTCTTATCTTGACTGCCATTTGGCGGATTGAGCCATGGATAGACTCAAAACCGGTGGCGTCAAGATAGGCTTCATCAATGCCCAGTGGCTCAAGGTAGGGGGAAAAATCAGCCAGAATCGCCATAAATTTTTGTGAGGAATCTCGATATTTGGCAAAGTTGCCTTCGATGAAGATAGCCTGGGGGCAAAGACGGCTGGCGGTAGCCAGCGGCATCGCCGAATGTACTCCAAAAGCACGGGCTTCATAGGAGGCGGCAGCAACGACACCTCTTCGGTCAGGCTTACCGCCGACGACCACCGGTTTGCCTTTCAGTTCGGGATTCAGTACTTGCTCTACGGAGACAAAGAAGGCGTCCAAATCAATATGCATAATTCGGCGGGCCATTTATTCACCACGAGAAATAAATTGTTTCACTCTGCGTTCAAAGACGCTTCTCTCCAGAAGGACGCGGTGTTGACATTTAAGGCATTTAATCCCGATATCAGCACCGAGTCTCACTACCTGCCATTCGTAACTGCCGCAGGGGTGTTTTTTCTTGAGGCAGACGACATCACCCAACTTTATTTCCATGACCATACTTTTTGCCTCGAAGCGCTAGTATCTGGCTAAGAAGTAAGCGTAGATCGATGATAATTAATCTGGTCTCTTAGCCCAGTAGCGACACGGCGTGCCGCTTGGGCAAAATCTTTTCCCTGTGAGGCATAGATAATTTGACGGGAGGAGTTAATAATGGCGTTCTCGCCTTTACTATCAACCCCATAACGGACGGTTAGGGCTAGGTCGCCGCCTTGGGCACCGATACCTGGTATTAAAAGTGGCATATTGGGGTGGTTGCTTCGGATGAGCCTTAATTCTTCGGGATATGTGGCGCCAACAACTAGTCCGATGTTGCCGTGCACGTTCCACTGACTGGCTTTGAGGGCGACTATTTCAAATAGGGGACGATTGCCGCCATCTTCTACCTCGGCAAAGAGCCCCTGAAAATCGGTGGCGCCAGTGTTTGATGTCCGGCACAGAATGAACACCCCCCGGTCACGATACTGGATAAAGGGCTCTATCGAGTCGAAGCCAAGGTAAGGATTCACCGTCGTCGCATCAAAATTAAAGTTAGTAAAGATAGCTTTGGCATAGGCTTTGGCCGTACTACCGATATCACCCCGCTTGGCGTCGCCGATTACCGGTATATCGTCAGGAATGTGTCTAATGGTGCGCTTCAGGGCATCGAGTCCCTCGTCTCCTAGAACCTCGTAGAAGGCAAAGTTGAGTTTATAGGCGCATACTAAATCAGCGGTAGCCTCAATAATTTCCCGGTTAAATTCAAAAACACTAACTTCATCAGGCATTCGCTCTGGGTCAGGGTCAAGCCCAACACAGAGTAAACTCTTGTTTCTTTGCATTGCTTGGGTCAGCTTTTCGATGAAATTCACCGCATTCTCCCTGAAGGTTGGATGGTGAGAGGGATAATAGTAGGCAGCAAGTCGTTAGCCACAGTTATCGGGTAATCTCATATTGGGTGGTCTGAGCTTCTGAGGGTAGCATATTGCCCAGGATTTTCTGCAGCGCCATAGTATGGCTGCAGAGCCCCCAACTGGAGAAGAAGTGGCAGGAACAATGCCACTTGCCATCTTTGTAGCTGGTATTGTAGTTATCATTCTCACCACGGAATTTTACGGAGAGTTCGGAGAAGGTAACCCGGTCCGTCTCTTGGGCGTAGCGCTTGGCTTTTTCGATCTTGCCAATTAAACTGGACTGCATCAATTCTCCCTCCTTAACCTAAGAAGCACTGGCTTAATCAGGCACAGTGCTTCTTTTCCCTAATAATAAGCAAATAACTGCTAAATACATATTATTTACTTCCAATTACGCGTTCATTTATTTAATTTTACCTCTTTTTTGTTAACAAGTCTAGGCGGAGCATTGAAGTTTTGAAAAATCAGGCGACAATCATAATTTGCCTGAAGCTGAGCTAATACGGTAAAATATTTCGGGGAAATTTGGTGTGAGGTGAAGTAGTGCCGACTTATGAATATGAGTGTGGTGTTTGTCAGAGCCGTTTTGAAAGGAAGCAGAGTTTTGATGAAGAGCCGGTAGCGATGTGCCCTGAATGCCAGGGGAAAGCTCAGCGTGTCATTCACTCGATTCCGGTTATTTTTAAGGGCAGCGGCTTCTATATTACCGATAGCCGTAAGAGTAAAAATCCTGAAGGGAGTAAGGTGCCTGAGAAGAGTAAGGAAGAATTGCCCAGCAAAGGAAAAGGGGAAGAGAAAGGGAAGTAGTGTCATGAAAGCACTGCTACAACGAGTTACCCGAGCTTCGGTCAGTATTGGTAATGAGGAAGTGGGTAAGATAGGCCAGGGACTGGTGGTTTTTCTCGGCGTAGCCAGTGGGGATACCGAAAAGGATGCGCAGTATTTGGCACAAAAAATTGTCAACCTGCGCATTTTTGCTGATGAAGAAGGCAAATTTAACCTTTCGGCTCTGGATATTAACGCCGAGTTACTGCTGGTGAGCCAGTTTACTCTCTTGGCTGATACCAAGAAGGGACGCCGTCCTAGTTTTACTGAGGCAGCAGCACCAGTTCAAGCCGAAGAGTTATTTGACTACTTTGTGGAACAGACTCGGGCCACTGGCTTGAAGGTGGCGACGGGACGCTTTCAGGCGTATATGCAGGTAGAAATCCATAACGACGGCCCGGTGACCATCATGCTGGATAGCAGCGAAAAATTTTGAAAAATAGTTGCAAAAGAAATTAGTTTTAATTGCAAATGCTTGCATAAGTTTTTTAAGTTCTGCTATACTTTCGTAGTTTCTCTAATTAGTTGAGGGTTAAGTGAGGCAAGACGGAGATCTAATTAGTCGATTAAGCGAGCAGGGGTATCGCCTGACGCCGCAGCGCATGCTGGTTCTGTCGGCGATTGCCAATAGTGACCATCACATTAGTGCCGAAGAAATTTATGCTCAGGTGGTGGCTAAATATCCTTACGTGAACATCTCAACCGTTTATCGCACTCTGGACCTGCTGAAACGGCTCGACCTGGTGACGGAGACTGACCTCGGTGGAGGCCGGGTGAGATACCACCCCGTCGACAAAGGACACCACCATCACTTAGTCTGCCAGGAGTGTGGGGCGATAATTGACCTTGATGAATCAGTGCTGTCTTCTTTGCAGAGCCATTTACTGCGGGAATATAAATTCAGTGCCGATTTGAGGCACTTGGCCATTTTCGGACGCTGTACCAATTGTAATCAATAATTTTTTTAGCTTGCTGGTGCGATTAATTGCAGATGCATTATATTGCTCAAAATTAAAAGAGTGAATTTGTGTTTGTGAAAAGACTTACTATTTTCGTCATCATAATTCTAGTCCTGAGTCTTGTTTTTGCTTCACCTCTGGGTGGTTGCTCGCCAGCAACTGCGTCAAAACTCAAGGTGGTTACTAGCACCTCCCTAATTGTTCAAATCGTGGAACGGGTAGGGGGTGATAGGATTGATGTGACCAATATTATTCCGCCGGCACAGTGTCCCGGACACTTTGACGTCAAGCCCAGTGATATTAAGAGATTAGCTGATGCTGACCTCTTTCTCCTGCATGGCTGGCAGGGGGAAATGTTTTCTCAGGAGCTCATCGCCTCAGCCAATAATCCTGACCTCACCGTGGTTAAGATTGATATCAAGGGCAACTGGATGACGCCACCAGTACAAGTAGAGGCAATAACTAAGATTACCGCTACTTTGTCTCAGGTAGATACCAAAAACAGCTCGGACTATCAGAAATCGGCAGCGGAACTTGCCGATAAGATTGAGGCTAAAGGTGCTGAGATAAAAGACAGGCTCGCCAAGACAAACGCTTCCAGCGTCAATGTAATGTGTGACGAGCAACAGGCCGGATTTGTCCAGTGGGCGGGGTTTAATATTGTCGCTACTTACGGCAGACCTGATTCACTGACACCACAGGTGGTAAAGGAACTGGTGGACAAAGGTAGAGAAGCAAAGGTAACCCTGATTATCGATAACATGCAGAGTGGTAAGGATGCCGGTGCCGGCATCGCCGAGGAACTTGGTAGTGCTAGAGTAATCCTTTCCAATTTCCCCGGTGGTTTTGAGAACACCGAGACCTGGGAAAAAGCCATTGACTATAATGTGCAGTTGTTACTGGAGACAATAGCTCAGTAGGAGAAGAAAAAAGGAAGATGAGCGAAACGGTGATAGATATTGAAAATGCTGTCGTTTCCTATCGGGAAGATGTCGCCCTTCGAGGTGTCTCCCTTAAAGTAGGGTCCGGGGAGTTCGTTGGTATCATCGGTCCCAACGGCGCCGGAAAGACCACGCTGCTTACCATCGTTAATGGGCTGGGCAAGTTGCTCAGTGGGCGGGTATGGGTGCTGGGCCATTACCTCACCCCGGGTAACGGCCATTCCCTGAGAAAGAAAGTTGGCTATGTCGCCCAGGTGCAGAACATAGACCCGCGTATGCCGATGAATGTTCGTGAGGTGGTGATGATAGGCAGATATGGGCTTCTGGGCTTGCTAGCAAGACCGGGCAAGCACGACTGGAAAGTGGTGGATGAGATGTTAGCGCTGGTGGGGATGAGTCACCTTGCCCGGCGACCTATCGGTCACCTCTCTGGAGGTGAGCAGCAAAGAGTAGCCATCGCCCGCTGCCTGGCACAGGAGCCGCGATTATTCCTCCTTGACGAACCAACCGCTTCACTGGACTGGAAAGCACAAACGGATATTCTGGAACTGGTGAAACAGATTCATGATTCGCGCCACCTCACCACCTTATTTGTTACCCATGACCTGAACTGCTTACCGGTCGCCTGTGACCGTATCGTATTGATGAAAGAGGGACTCATCTGGGGCGAAGGTTCTCCCAGCGAACTACTTACTGATAATAATCTCGGTCGGTTATACGATATGCCCGTCTCGGAAGTGAAGAAAAGGCGAGGAGAGAACATTTTAGTCTAATGCTAAGGAGTCTCGACTTTGGACTTGTCCATTTTTGAATACCAGTTCATGCAGAATGCCATCCTTTCTGCTTTTCTGGGAGGTATTGCCTGCGCTACTATTGGTGTTTTTGTGGTGCTAATGCATATGCCCTTTATCGGCGTGTGTATGGCGCATGCTGCCTTTGCCGGCGCACTGCTTGGGCTGTGGCTGGGCTTTAACCCGCTGATTGGTGCTTTTGTGTTTAGCCTCCTTGTCGCGGCGATTGTCGGCCCGCTGGCTGACCGGGGACAGCTCAGCCCCGAAACCTCGATAGGGGTTATCTTTTCTCTCATGCTGGGGATTGCCTTTCTCTTCATGGGTTTGATGCCTGGCACCAAGTCAGGAGCCCTTGAACTGCTCTGGGGCAGCATCCTCACCAATACCAGAGGTGACATTATATTTCTGGGCATAGTGGCGGTGGTGGTGGTGGGGCTGGTTTTTGCCTTCTATAAAGAAATCCAGGCGACCATTTTTCATCGTGACATGGCACTTTCCGTGGGTATCCCGGCGACGCTGATTTTGTATGGTATCCTGTTTTTGACTGGTGCCACCATAACCGCCACCCTGCGGTCTATTGGTGGAATTCTTATCTTCAGCTTGATTTTGAATCCAGCGGC
>JAUWBK010000045.1 GCA_030605045.1 Dehalococcoidia bacterium | reverse complement strand
CTTTCTAGATATTGACTGGAACGGTTATGACTACCGTAAGCACCTACAGACTGCAAAGGATACTCGCCCGATGATAACTGTTGCAAGAGATGTTGTTGACATAGGAGAACTAGACCGTATTCTTAGCGAGGCATTAGAGCTTTCGCAATGGGCAGATACCGTTGTAATCGTTCCTAAAGATTTGAGACTTCAACCAATGTTGCCACATATCATCCCAGAGAATTTTTTGCTCGGCTATAGTGTCCCAACTGGATATGGGGGCACGGGATTACCATTAAGTTGCTTTACTACACGAAAGGTTCATCTTCTTGGGGGACACCCCAGTAAACAACGTGCTTTGGGAGAGCAACTCGTGGTAGAAAGTATAGACTGCAATAGATTTACGTTGGATGCAACCTTCGGAGACTTCTTTGATGGGGAAACTTTTCGTCCACATCCTTTAGGTGGTTATGAGCAATGTATAAAAGACTCGCTCTTAAATATTAACCGACTGTGGGAGGAATATTGATTCCTACGCAATAAAGGGTCTACATAATGAACGGCAAAGGTAATAATAACAATGAGGACAACCGCAAAGAATTCTTGCTTCATATGTATGACCAGATGTATAACGATATTAATCGGCATATAAGTATAATCTGGCAGCCGATAACAGTCTTAGTTGGGTCATTAGCGTTCCTAGTAGCGGGAATGGAAGCTTTAGTGTCTATAGATATCGCTGTGGCTCTTATTATTGTGCTCGTAGGCTGGTTAATAGCCAACGTTTATGACTCAGCATATTGGTATAACCGAAACTTAGTTATAATAGCAAATATTGAACGTCAATTCCTTAGGCAGACCGACTTAAGGCAAATTCATTATTATTTCGGTAAGCATAGGAGTAAGGTATCGATAATGACTCACATACGCATACAATGGTGTCTCGGATTAATTACTGGATGTCTGGTTCTGCTATATCATATATTTACGCAGGTGTTAAAGATTTGTCCATTTACTCCTAATCCTACTGCCACTTTTCGTTTGGAGTTGACTCTTCCGTATATAGCAGTAATAGTAATGTTCGTTTTGGCTCTTATAGTGAGAAGACACCGTGTAAAGTCTTACGAAGAATTCATCAAGAATTCTCCAGGCATAGAGGTAGACACAACAGGAGTTGATTACGGGGTTGGGCATCCCACTGATGACAAGCCCCAAGAGAAGGAGGTATCGTAACATGATGTGGACTAAGTTAGGACTGGCTCTAGGTGGTGGTATCATATTTGTAATAGCCTTATCTAACACTAGTTTCGTCTGGATGGGTATTGGAGTTGTCCTTTTTGTCGTAGGTGTTATTCCCTTCGGCAGGGGCAGTGACTAAGCGCAAAAGATAGCCCAAAAGGAAGGGGAGTAACTATCTATGGAGCAATAATCAGGGGAGTCAAAGAGGGGTGAAGTCTCTCTCACATAACACCTCCCCCTCTCCTTTGAAGGAGAGGGGGACACAGGGGTGAGGTAGACAAATTATCATAAGGAGGTCATTAAAATGGGTTATCTTTCTCCTCTATTGGCGGCGAGAAACATGAAGGAAACAATTGAATTTTATACGAAATCCCTCGGATTTAAGATGGGGATGGCTTTTCCCGACGCCAATAACCCGGAATACGTTGACCTTGCTAAAGACGGCATGGTGCTGATGTTTATACCGGCTAAAGACCACGGTATTAGCCGTGAAGAAAAGCTGGGCATCGGCGTATACCTGTATCTGCAAATTGACGGCGACATTGACGAGTATTACCAAGAGCTAAAAAAGAAGGGGGTCAAGATTGCCGTTGATATAAAAGATGAGCCATACGGTGTCAGGGACTTTACCGTTGAGGATATTGATGGCTATAAGCTGGCTTTCAATCAGGTAACCGCTAAAAACTGTCTGAGCTGTGGCATGCCGATGACCAAGCTTGAGGACTTTGGTGGGGGAAACTCAGCCAATATCTACTGTGTAAACTGTGCCAATCCGAATGGCAGTCTCAAAAGCTATGAGGAAGTGTCTGAGGGTATGGCCAACTTTATGATGAAGATCCAGAATATGGATAAAGAAACCGCGGAGAAGGCAGCCAAAGAGTACATGGCCAAGATGCCAGCCTGGGAGAGAAAATAATTAAGAGAGAGTCAAAGGGGGGCGAAACCCTTCTCTAAAAACCTTCCCCTCTCCTGGAGCATAAAAGTCATTGCGAGGAGCGGAGCGACGAAGCAAACCAAAAGATAAGATTGCTTCGCCTTCGGCTCGCAATGACATATCAGTAAGACTCGCAATGACATATCAGTAAGACTCGCAATGACATATCAGTAAGGCTCGCAATGACACATCAGGCAGAAGGAGAGGCTCTGCCCTTAGGGGCTTGTCCCCTGCGGTGACCGCAGTAGCCCAGAGGGAGATAAACCCCGTTGGGAACTCTAACGGGTTAAAGGGGGTGAGGATGAAAAAGCTTGTGAAAGATGACGGTTTATGTTAAGCTAAAGAAGGTGCATTATGAACATGGATATGTTTGAACAGCAAGGTGAAGAACAAAAAATGCAGGAGGCACCACTGGCCACCAGAATGAGGCCGACCAGCCTGCACACCTTTGTCGGGCAGGAGCACCTCATTGGTGAAGGGCGTGTGCTGAGGAAGGCAATTGAAAGTGGCAAGATACCGTCAATGCTTCTGTGGGGTCCTCCGGGCAGCGGTAAGCCGACGCTGGCTTTTATTATCGCCAACACCACCGGGGCACACTTCAGCCCGATAAGTGCGGTCAGTGCCAATGTCAATGACCTGCGGCGGATAATCGAAGAGGCTAAAGGACGCCGCCAAATGAACCTGCAGCAAACCATCCTGTTCATCGACGAGATTCACCGCTTCAATAAAACGCAGCAGGATGCCGTTCTGCCCTTCGTTGAGGATGGCACCATCACTCTCATTGGGGCCACCACGGAAAACCCTTCCTTCGAGGTTACCTCTCCGCTCCTCTCCCGCTGCCGGGTTTTACCGTTGAAACCACTAACCGAAGATGAAATCAACGTCATCATCACGAGAGCGTTAAGGGATGGTCTGCGCGGTCTCGGTGAGCTAAATGTCGAGATGGCTCCGGAAGCGTTAAGCCATCTTATCACCCTGTCCAATAATGATGCCCGAGTGGCTCTCAACACCCTGGAAATGGCGGTGGTAAATACGCCACCTGATGCTAACGGGAAGCGCTATATTACACTGCCGACAATTGAAGATGCCCTCCAGCATCGGGCTTTGCCCTATGATAAAGATGGCGAGCAACACTATGACATCATTTCCGCACTGCACAAGTCGATGCGAGGCTCGGACCCGGATGCCTCTTTGTACTGGCTGGCCAGGATGCTGGAAGCCGGGGAAGACCCCTTATATATTGCCCGTCGTTTAGTTCGCTTTGCCTCCGAGGACGTCGGTATGGCCGACCCGCAGGCACTGGTAATCACCATGGCGGCGCAACAAGCCGTCCACTTCATCGGTCTACCGGAGGGCAATCTGGCGCTGGCGGAGGCAGTCGTCTACCTGGCAACCGCCCCGAAGAGTAATTCCCTGTACGAGGCGTATTCCCGGGCTCAGAAAGAGGTTAAACAGGGGCCCAGTGAGTCAGTGCCACTGCATCTGCGCAATCCGGTAACACCACTAATGAAAGACATGGACTACGGTAAAGGTTATAAATATGCCCATGACTACCCCGGTCACTTCGTTGAGCAACAAAACCTCCCCGAATCGCTTCAGGACAAAAAATACTACACTCCCAGCGACCAGGGCTACGAAAAGCAGGTTATCACCCGGCTTAAAGCCTGGTGGCAGAAGAAGAAACCAGAAGAAACAGAACAATCCGGGTAATGCCGTAAAATGCCTTGACAATTGCCTGTATCTTATCTAAACTCGTAGTGGGGATAAGTTGAAGCGGTTTCTTAGTAGCGCGGGAGTTTTTGCCCTCCATGTGTAGGTATGCGGAAAGCTTCTCTGGTTTTAGCTTTATGCTTTCCGTTCCCGATTTCAGCTTATTTACTCATCCTTCATGGCAACCACCTGGTAACCTCTTTTCCCACCCCCTTATTTTTAATCCCCGGTTAGTTAAGTATGCCCTTTGCCCGCCGAGGAGGATTAAGTATGGTTAAGTTTTCCCTTCTCCCCAGACAGACCAAGTTTTTTGACCTTTTTGAGGAAAGCGCCCGAAATATGGTCAAGGTATCTCGTGCTTTAAAAGATATGATTGACAATTGGGATGTCGTGGGGGGAAGAGTTGCTGAAATAACTGAGCTGGAGCACACGGGAGACACCATTACTCATCAGATTCTAGCTCAATTACATCGCACCTTTGTCACTCCCTTTGACCGGGAGGATATTGCACTACTCGCCCATACTATGGATGACGTGACCGACTTTATCCATGCCGCGGCCGATGCCATGCTTATCTATAAGATAGAGCAGCCCAGCCAGAGGGCTAAGGAACTAGCCAGTATTATCGTGGAGGCGACGGCGGAGATAGAAAGGGCAGTTTCCGGGCTGCGCCGCCATTCTGAGTTAAAGAAGATTCTGGAGAAGTGCGTGGAGATTAACCGGCTGGAGAATATGGCGGACAGAGTGTTTCGCGCGGCAATGGCTGAGCTTTTTGATGATGCGATGGATATTGCTCAGGTTATCAAATGGCGCGAAATTTATGAACACATGGAGAGCGCAACCGACAGATGTGAGGATGTGGCTAATGTCCTTGAAGGGGTAGCGCTCAAGCATGCCTGATTCTTCTTTTGCCCTTCTTATCCTGGTTATAGTTCTGGCGGTTGGCTTCGGGATAGTTAATGGTTTCAATGATGCCGCTAATGCCATCGCCGCGGCCATTGGCACCCGGGCTCTTTCCCCAAGGAATGCTCTAATTGTCGCCGTTATCGCTAATTTTGCCGGTGCCGCCACCGGCACTGCTGTAGCCCTCACCATCGGTAAGGGAATTATCATCCAAGAGGTAATCTCATATCACACCTTGATTGCTGCCCTAGCCTCCATTATTGTCTGGGGAACCCTCGCCACCTGGATGGGTCTGCCGATAAGCATACACCACGGGTTTATTGCCGGGCTGGCGGCGGCCGGGATGGCGGTGGCCGGGAGTGAAGCCGTGGTATGGCATGTCATGCAGCGTATTCTAGCGGCGGTGCTTATCGCTCCTTTGCTCGGCCTTGCTGGCGGCTTTGTGGTTATGCTTGGCATATACTGGATATTTCAGCAAAGTGCGCCCGACAAGATGCGCCGTGCTTTCAGCCGGTTGCAGTGGCTCAGTACGGCCTTTATGGCTTACAGCCACGGTAAGAATGACGGCCAGATGCCTATCGGTGTCATCACTATGGCACTAGTGATTTATTATAAGGGGATTGGGCAAGTTGAGCAGGCTGCTGCTGTGTGGGACCGTCTCTCTCTGCTGGACCCCAACACGTGGTGGGTAATAGTTATATCAGCCTTAGCCATCAGTTCAGGGATGGCTATGGGAGGCTGGCGGGTCATTAAAACAGTGGGCATGAGGATGACTACCCTCAGACCGGTCCATGGCTTCACCACTCATCTTGCCGCCGCTTCCGTTATCGAAACTGCCTCTCATTTTGGCATTCCGGTCAGCACCACCCATTGCGTCGCCGCCTCGGTTATGGGAGTGGGTGCCACCCGGCGGTTTTCGGCGGTACGCTGGGGAATCGCCGGTAACATTGTGGCTGCCTGGATATTGACCTTCCCTATCTGTGGGGCACTGGGGTATTTCTTTACCTGGTTAATGAAACTAATCTTCTAGGCTTATAAAGTAATTTCTCTTGGAGTTATCCGGCACTTCTCGGCAGCAATAATGGCGGCAATGTCTGATACTGCCCGGTTAATTTCATCCCGCCGGCTAAATACCATATAGTCAAATAAGGATAGTTGTTTCATTTCTTCCTCGGCAATTTTGATACGTAGGTCCAAGTCAAAGGATGACTCAGTATGGCGCTGCTTGAGCCTCAGTCCAAGTTCTTCCACTGAGGGTGGCATCATGAAGATAAATACTGCCTGAGGCAGGATTTTTTTTATGGTAGCCGCGCCTTGAATGTCAACCTTGACGATGGTATCTTCCCCTCTTTCCAGTGCTTGCCTGATTGGTTCTTTGGGTACACCATACCAATTACCATAGACGTTTGCCCACTCCAGTAACTCGTTATGCTTAATCATCTTCTGGAACTTTTCTGGGGAAATAAAGTGGTAGTCGATATGGTCTCTCTCACTAGCTCGCCGAGTCCGTGTGGTTACCGTCGCAATATATTCAAGAGGATAGCCGAATTCTCTCATTCTGGTTAAAACGGCGTCTTTACCTACTCCTGAGGGGCCAGAGAGAACAATGAGCAACGGTCTTTTGGGCAGGTTGAGAGGAGACTGACTTTTACGGCTCATCTTTTTCGTCGTCTGGCTCTAGTTTTAGTCCTGAGCTTGTTCGACCTACCTGGAGCCTGCCAGCGATAGTTTCTGGAGCAAGAGCCGCTAGAATAATATGTCCACTGTCAATAAAGATGACCACCTTGGTTCTTCTGCCATTGGTCATGTCAATGAGTTGTGCCCGGTTTTTCGATTCCTGGATAGTGCGTTTGGTCGGTGCAGAATTCGGTGAAGCCATAGCAATAACCCGATTCATAACTAATATGTTACCAAATCCGATGTGAACCAGTTCTGTGCTCATTCTTACCACCTCAGAAGATTATTTTTGATGAAGCCATCTCAAGGCCTAACCAACGAACACCAATCGATGAATCACGGGCTAAAGCGCTGGCATTTGCTGAAGTTCCTCTCCATACGCTATCACTTGTCTTCAAGGTTGTCAAGAGAGTAGGGCTTATTTCTTGCTTTCACCTCTTTAAATTTTTTTTTAGTAACTCATCCATTTCTCCTCCCTACCTTAGTAAGGTTAGGGAGCTTTTCTGGTGCTGGCTAGCGTGTTAAAATGATAAAGCGTGTCCTGGTTGTAATTTCAGCCTGCTTGTGCTATGATAAATTCGGTCTTTAACATTACCTTGCTAATTGGAGGCAATGCGAGTCTCCTGGTGGTTAGAGCGGGGTGGAACCACCCGTTCCCATCCCGAACACGGAAGTGAAACGCCCCAGCGCAGACGATACTGAGGGGGCAACCCCTTGTGGAAAATATGCCATTGCCAGGAGGCTTCATAGTAAGTTATGCCGTCAGTGGTTCCGGGACAGCTAAAATTTTTGTCCCAGATTTGACCTTTGTGCTTAGTTGCTTTACACTATAATTAGTAATTACGAAATAGGGTAGTTCCAGGGAGAAAAATGTCCAGTAGATTTGAAAAATTCTCCGAGAGAGCCCGCCGGGTTCTGACCATCGCCCAAGAAGAGGCACGGCAACTTAACCACAGCTATATTGGTACGGAGCATATTCTACTTGGTCTGGCACGAGAGGAGGAGGGAGTCGCCGCCAAGGTGCTGACTAAGCTGGGGGTAAGCTTGAATAAGGTGCGCTCCGCGGTGGAGTTTATCAGTAGCCGCGGGGAGAGACCCAGCACCGGTGAAACTGGACTTACTCCCAGAGCCAAGAAGGTCATTGAACTAGCGATAGATGAGGCACGTCAGCTCGGCCATAACTATATCGGCACTGAGCATCTGCTATTAGGACTGTTACGTGAGGGAGAAGGGGCCGCCAGGGGTGTCTTGGATAGCCTTGGGGTTACCCTGGAACGGACACGCGCGGAAACCACTCAAATCCTCAGTCAAGGTGTGTCTCGGTCCAGGCTCACCCGCGCCGCCAGCCGTACCCCGGCTCTAGACCAGCTGGGCGTTGACCTGACGGCGGCCGCCCGGGCGGGTAAACTGGACCCAGTCATTGGGCGAGTTAAAGAGATTGAGCGGGTAATCCAAATCCTTAGCCGCCGCACCAAGAACAATCCAGCGCTTATTGGCGAACCAGGTGTGGGCAAGACCGCCATTGTTGAAGGCCTAGCTCACCGTATCGTTGCCGGTGATGTTCCGGAGACATTAGAGGAAAGGCGGATAGTGGCGCTGGATATGGGCTCATTGGTCGCGGGGACAAAGTACCGGGGCGAGTTTGAAGAACGAGTCAAGAAGGTTATTGACGAAATAAAAACGGCGGGCAACTGCGTGCTCTTCGTTGATGAGTTCCACACCATGGTTGGTGCTGGCGCGGCGGAGGG
>JAUWBK010000046.1 GCA_030605045.1 Dehalococcoidia bacterium | reverse complement strand
TCTACATCCACCAGGCGTCTCACTACCTTGGTTAACCTCCCCGAAATGGCAGCCACCAGAGGCAGACGCTTGACTAAAGACCTGAGGTGCTTTTTGCACTTAGGGGTGACCTTCACTGCCTCGGCAGTGGGAGCAATTTCGGCTATGGTTCCATCAACATCAAAAATTAGACCGAAAGGATGAGTAAGCACCACGTTCTGCGCTTGCTCCAGATTTGAAAATAGATAGTTCATTTGAGGTTCACCTCGCTTCGTTAACTAGGATAACTTAGCCAAGAAGGGGTGTCAATCTGTTAAAGGTTCCTCTAAGATTGTTCTATATTGAAAGTGAAGGCATCCTCTGCCGTTATTGACAACCTTATTGCTCCCAAACTATACTTTGCACAAATCACAGGCTTTAGGAGGATAATGTGTCCAAGAGCAATAAAATGTATCTAATAATCTTGGGAGTCTGGCTAGTTTCACTGGTCGGGCTGGCAATAAACGCTTATTCCACCTACGGCACACCGAACTCCGTCGCTCTTTGGATTTTGGTTGTGCTCGCTGCAATCTGTCTCGCCATCTTTTGGTTCTATGCCCTCTACCATTACGGGCTGGTGGTCTTCCGGCTGATAGGCAAGATAAAGCCTGAAGTAGAGGAAGGGAAAGGGGAGGAGAGCCGAGCAAGTTTTCCCCGCATAGCTCTCCTTTATACAACGGTAGACGATTTCAGGTATGACGCTGCCTTAAGATGTGTCAATCAAGACTACCCCAACTTCCATGTCTTCCTTATCGATGTGAGTCAGGGTCAACAAGGAAGAGACCAGGTAGACGAATTTCACCGGGAATTTCCCCAAAAGACGACTATCGTTAGGCGAGAAAAACTGGAGGGGTTTAAGGCACGCAGCCTCAACATGGCTTTAGCTGGTCCGGCTAAGGGATATGAATTCTTTGCTCTTTGTGACGCTGATGGGATACTGGCCAAGGACTTTTTGAGGAAGACATCCTTTTACATCCAGCAAGATGAACGGATTGGATTTGTCCAGGCCAACCACGATAGTGGTTCCAGCATCAGAAACGCGTTTACCGAGTATTTCCTCACTGAAACTTTAATTCGCTGGGAGCACAACAATGTCCCCCGGAATCACTACGGGTTCCCACTTATGTTGGGACACGGGGTACTGGTTCGCACCGAAGCCTACACCAAGGCTGGAGGCTTCCCCGAAGTTGTCGCTGAGGATGTGGCTTTTACTATTGCCATGCGCCATGCTGGATTTACCGGCTTTTTCGCCGAAGACATTGTCTGTAGTGAAGGTGTTCCGGAGAATCTAGGGCAACTGAGAAAACGCACCTACCGCATGACTATGGCTGATACGGAGACCTTTGCCCAGCATACGGTGCCTTTTATTAAGTCTGCTTCAGCTTCTTTTGCCGAAAAATGGGACATTATCGCTCATACTCTGAGGAGGACGGCCACCTCCCTATTTCTGCCTTATTTATTGCTTTTGTTGGCCATTTCCTTTGTTTCCGTCAGCGCCATGACGACCACTGCCTGGGGGCTGGTAGCATTCGGCTTGCTGGCGGCAGCGAGCTCATTAGCCCGGGTGGTGGTTAGCCGGTACCGCACCCCCGTCAAGTTATTCCGACACTTGAGTCAGGTAACCTGTGCCTATATTTCGTTTTACCTGCATACTACTATTGCCATCCTGGCCTTTATTCTAGCTCGGAGAGCTCATTTTATCGTCACCGCAGCCAAAGTCAAAGAGAAGACTAGTCAGCGGCCGGGATTCAGACAAAGAATTGCCCGCTTAAACCCGAACAGCAAGGCGATGGTATTAACCTCGATTATCCTTGCCCTACTCTTAATGGCGGTAGCTATCTCCACCCTTAACCTGGCGCTTATCGGACTTGCCCTAGCCATGGTCTCCCCGATAATCCAGGGTAGCTTCGGCTGGAAGCAGAAACCGGCAGAAGCTACTGCCTGGTTGGCGCTATTGCTTATTTTCTCCGGAGCGATTCTAGGGCCACTGGGTGTGATTGGTCCGCACTGGCAATTTCTGGTCCCGGTAGGGCTCTCGGTGATGATTCGCACCTAAACTCAGCTCAATACTGGCCGTGACCTTACCGGCGCGCCTAATTTTAGTTCATGCATTGGCTTCTCTTAACGGCCTCCACTTGCCTAAACTGAAAAGTCTGGGTAAGAAGACTTTGCGAGTTTCCTCGATAACAAACAGAGCACCACCGGCGAGAAGGGCGATACCCCACTTATCGATACCTATTGGCACGGTGCCGAAAGCTGCCTGAAGGAAGGGCACGTAGACAACGGCTAGCTGTAACATAATGGCTACCGGAATAGACAGGAGCAGCCAGTGGTTACGCAAAAAACCTAACCTGAAGACAGTATATTCATCAGAGCGAGCGTTAAAGGCTCGAAACCATTCAAAGGCAACCATGGAACAAAAGGCGATGGTGCGCGCTTCCTCCAGACTCATCCTCGCCTGCGCCCAGTTGAAAATTAAAAATATGCCAACACCCATCAGTGTTGCCAGAAAACAAATGCGAAGGAGCAGCCCAGGGAAAATAAGGCCTACTTTGGGATGGCGCGGCGGCTGTTTGAGTTCATCACCAACTTTGGGCTCAAGTCCCAGAGGGATATCTACTGCCGTATCGGTAACCAGATTAATCCAGATAATCTGCACCGCCAGGAGCGGTGCCTTACCAATGAAGAGAATGGTAAGGACTAAGGCTAGTAGCTCTCCCAGGTTGGTGCTCAATAAGAAAAAAATGACATTGCGTAACCGATTAAAAATTACCCTGCCTTCCTCAACGGCGGCCACCACCGAGGAGAAATTGTCATCCGCCAGTATCATGTCAGAGCCTTCTTTGGCGACATCGGTCCCGGTGATACCCATGGCGATGCCAATATCAGCCGCTTTGAGTGCTGGAGCATCGTTAACACCATCGCCGGTCATGGCGACAACGTGCCCGTGGCTCTTGAGGGCATTTACGATTCTCAGCTTGTGTAACGGTTCAATGCGGGCAAAAACTGAGATATTCTCTATCTGACTTAATAACTTGTCATCGCTCATCTGCTGCAGCTCAACACCGGTTACCGTTTTCCCCGGTGGCAAGTTTAGCTGATGGGCAATAGACTCCGCCGTCAATTTGTGGTCACCGGTAATCATCACCACTTTAATGCCCGCTTGCTGACACAGCCTTACTGCCTCTTTAGTCTCCTCACGGGGTGGGTCAGCCATTCCCGCCAGACCGACAAAAACCAGATTGCCTCTGATATCCTCATCTTTCAAATCTTCTACTTCACTCGGCAGTTCAACGTAGGCAGTAGCAATAACTCTCAGTGCCTGCTTGGCCAGGGAGGTGTTGGCTTCCATAATAGCCTTGGCATCGGCTTCGGCTAAGGGGGCAACCCCGTCCTCCTTCATGATATATTTGCTTAGAGATAGGAGCCTTTCCACCGCCCCCTTTACGTAGGCTACCCTTCCGCCATCTCGGGGGTGAAGGGTGGCCATATACTGTTTTTCACTCTGAAACGGGATTTCATCCAGACGGGGGAAAGTTTTCTCCAGTTTTTCTTTATTCATCCCTGCTTTGGTGGCGGCAACGAGTAAAGCACCTTCCGTTGGGTCGCCAAAGATATCACAGCACTCATCGTTCTCTCGCCTGGTCAGCAGGGCATCATTACACAGGGAGCCTATCCGCAAAAGCAAGGTTAGCGTTGGTTCGTTTTCCGGGCTTACTCTTTGCCCATTGCGCCGAAATTCCCCCCGCGGTACGTAGCCTTCACCAGTTACCTCAATCAACTGACCATCCACATAAAGGCGTTGCACCGTCATCTCGTTTAAAGTCAAGGTTCCGGTTTTATCGGAGCAAATGACCGTAGCCGACCCCAGGGTTTCTACGGCGACCAACTTGCGAATGATGGCATTCCGGCGTGCCATTATCCGCATGCCTACCGCCAGGACAACCGTGACCACCGCGGGTAGCCCTTCTGGTATGGCGGAAACGGCGGCAGCAACAGCCAGTAAGAATACCTCTAGCCACTCCATTCCCTTGAGTAGCCCAACAACTACCAGAAGGGCACAAATTCCCAAGAAAAGGATAAGAATATACCGACTCAGCTTACTGATGCTTTTCTGGAGTGGTGTCTTTTCTGGCTTTATTTCCTGAATGGCGGTAGCAATTTTACCGATATCGGTGACCATACCGGTTCTCACTGCCATCGCGGTAGCTCTGCCATAGGTGACAATGGTACCCATATGCACCATGTTCTTTCTCTCGGCCATGGGTACTTCCTCACGCAGGGCTTCGGTACGCTTATCTACTGGCATTGATTCGCCAGTTAACATGGCTTCAGTAACCTTTAGATTGGAAATCTCGATGAGTCTGGCATCAGCCGGCACTCTATCCCCGGTTTCAAGGAGTAATATGTCCCCGGGTATAATTTCTCTGGCTGGTATCAGCCTCACTCTACCGTCACGTCTTACCTTTGCCTTGGGCGCTGCAATCTGAATAAGCGCCTCCATCGCTCTTTCCGCTCGCGTTTCCTGGATAAAGCCGATAGCGGCATTGAGTAAGAGCACCCCCATGATTACGCCGGCATCAATGAAATGCTCGACAACAATTGAGATTACGGCCGCGACAAGGAGGACATAAATCAGTGGGCTGAGGAATTGTCGCAGGAAAACCAGTATTGGCGGGGTTTTCTTCTTACCCTTTAATTCGTTGGGACCGTAATAGAGTAATCGCGACTTGGCTTCGGTCTCGGTAAGTCCAGAACGCTTGGAATTGAGCGATTGTAAAGCTTCATCCGGGCGGAGAAGATGCCATTGTTCGTTCATTCTAGGTAACTTTAGCTTCTTGGCGGCAGAATTTGATGATTTCGGCAAAATTATTGATTCGGGAGGCATTATTGGACTCAAGAAAACCATCATAGGTGAGGCTAATCCAGGGCTTCTGGTAAATGGCGCTGAACTTCTCGGCCATTGCCGCCACGATTCCACCGGGCATACAGCCATGGGGCATTACCGATATCACGCCAGCGAACACGGGTGACTCCATCCATTCGACGCCACTGCCGATACTGAGCACCGCCTCACTACCACACTTGGGGGAAAGATACAGGTTCGACTTGGCCAGTATCGCCGCGGTTGAAGGTTCTCTCCCGTCCAGCATCCCCCGGTAATAGCCGGCGACTCGATGCTCATCATGTTCCTGGACACGCTTCTTAATGTAGCTTTTTACCGCTTTCCCGACTTTGCGGTCCTTAATGGCATCTTCTAAATTGCGGTAGGAAGTGTATTTAATCCACTCTCCCATCGGGGAAACGATAACTTCAAGGCCAGCGTCTTCGCATACCTTCACCAAGTCATTATTACTAAATCGGTTAGAGCGCAAGTAGATTTCGCCATTAATGCCCACCAGTGGCCTCGTGGGCAGGTCAGGGTCAATAAGTAACTTGAACTCAGTCGTTACCTGCCGCAGGAGCTCATCGAAACTCTCTTTGCGGCGAACCCGGTTAGCAATCCGTTTCAGGCATTCATCGAATAGAATTTCTGCTGAACCTTTCTCTTTTTCGTAGGGACGGGTGCGCCAGAGAAGCCTTTGCAGACCGTCTATGGCCACGATGCCGTTCCAGGCGAGTCGTTCAAACTCAGGGCCACGGTTCAAATCCCGATAGGCATTGTTGGAGACGGTAGTTCGTATTGGCAGGTCAAAGCCAATCTCTTTAAGTATCCGCCGCTGTTCGATGGCGTACTTGCCGAGTCGGCAGGGGCCGTATGAGCCAGACATGAATCCCTCAACATTTTTCAGGTCATTGCCATCATCATAATAGAACCGCATAAAGTCGCCCAAGGTAACGCGATAGGGCAGGCATTCCGTGCCCGAGGTCACCTGGTTACTGTGGAGGAGATTACGTTCATCTGGCTCAGGGAGCACCACCGCCGTAGCCCCACAGGCCTCCATTGCTGCTGCCACGACCTCAGCATGTGGTGCCATCCTGGGTATGAGGAGCGTCTTCTGCCGGCTGATAAATGCGGAAGCTCCTCGATAGATGTCTTGAGGTGGGACTTCACGCTGTTTTGCGGAACTGGCGTATCCTTTAATGGTATCGACGAAGGCCTCAAGGCGGGTAACGATGCCGGCCTCGGCAGCATGTTCATCAATTTCCAACTGCCCCAGGGGCTTGCCCCCCATGATGTCTTCCAGGATTCTGAGGATGAACGAGTTCGGCCCGCAGCCAAAGTTGGTCAACGCCAGACCATATAGTTGCTCGTCGGCAGCAGTTATCGCCGTGCCAGCGATGAATTTGCTCTCGCACAACCAGTACGGGCGGTCTGAGTATTGCTTGGGGTCTACAGAGTTAAGAGGCAGGAAATCAAGTGGTATCGGCACTACGCCAAGTTGAGCCAGTTTTTCGGTGATACCCAGGTTTGCCCCGGAATCCTGTGACATGTATGACCTGGCGAGGAGAACCACACCCAATTGGCCGCTTTCCTGCAGTTGCTTCAGTATCCGGTTGCCCAGTTCCGTTCGGTCTGATTCAAATTTCTGCTGGGCTTTAATGCCAGCCAGAGCCGCTTTTCTGCCTTGTCTTCGGTTGAAACCCATCTTCACCGCGACACCGGCAAGATTTTTTATCGTCTCAGCATTGCCCCGACTGAAATCGATGATGGGTGTTAACAGACGTTCCCCGAGATTGAGCGCCTGGCGTATGATGAACGGTGACGCCTGGATTAAGGGACAAGCGTACTTCTGGTTCTCGTCCCCCTCTTTTTTGCCCAGCCGTATGGCACAGGGGTAGAGAATGTAATCAACGTTATTAAGGGTGGCGACATGCCCGTGGAGAAGTTTGAGCGGGAAGCAACTGTCAGTGTAGCTTAGCTCGACGGCCTGCTCCATAATCTCTTTGGTCGTCCCGCGAGAAAGGACAACCCTCACCCCGAGCGCATTGAGAAAACCGATAAGCATGGGTGCGTAGTCATATACCAGCAGTGCCCGAGGAATACCGACTGAAGGCCCAGAGCCGGAATCTTCCTGATATTCCCGGAAGAGTAACTTTTCCCGTTCGTCGAAGAAGGTTTTTTGCCTTGCCTGGCTCAGGGTACTATCGTAGCGGTCACAGCGGCTGCCGTAAAAAGTGGCTTTTTCATTGGTCAGATGCATGCGGGTGATGGTGCAATTGTTATCGCATCCCTGGCAGACAAACGTAGAGAGGGCGCATTCACTATCAACGACCTGCTGAAATCCCTTGAATTTTGACCTTTGACCAGACATTCCTTCTTTGGCCAGCAGCGCCGCCCCGATGGCACCGCTGACTTCCCGGTGCTCGGCTACGGTTAGGGTTTTCCCTTCAAGCTGCTGGTGGAAGGCAGAGACAATCGCCTGGTTGTAAAATACGGCTCCGGTAAGGATAACTTTGTTACCCAGTTTTCTATTACCCACTACCTTGGAGAGATAATTTTTGGCGATGGAATTGGACAGGCTGGCGGTGATTATCTCTAACGGAACGCCTTCCTGCTGGGCGGAAGGAACTGCCTGTCCCATAAAGGCAGCGCACCTCGTTCCCAGATCAATCGTATGGGGTGCGGCAAACGCCAGATTGGCGAAATCGCCGTTATTCACCGAAATGCCGAGCATTTCGGCCAGTTCATCAATGAAACTTCCGGTTCCGGCGGCACAGGCTTTGTTCATCTGGTAGTCAACGACGACGCCATTCCTCTTAATGACCAGCTTGGAATCCTGGCCACCGATCTCAATGATATCAGCTTCGGGGTCTATGTCGGCGGCGGCTCTGGTCTGAGCCGTAATCTCGTTCTTAATCAGGTCGGCACCAATGAAGCTACCGACCAGGTATCTCCCGGAACCGGTAACCCCCACGCCGGCTATCGTAACCTTGCTCACGCCGTCGCGAAGCAGGTTCCGTAAGACTTGCTTGACGGCATCAATCGGTCTTCCCGCCGTCATCAGGTAATTCTTGGCCAGGACGCTGATGCCAGATGCATCAAGTATCACCGCCTTGGTACTGGTAGAACCAACATCAACGCCAAGATAGCCCACACACGGTTCCTCTATTCGCTGGTTTGCCCCATTTCCGGGAAGATTAACGTGCTCAAGTTTGGGCATTTCGAAATAGCGCTGCCGGGCATCAGCCTCGGGTAGCAAACTCACC
>JAUWBK010000050.1 GCA_030605045.1 Dehalococcoidia bacterium | reverse complement strand
AGGATTTACCCCTTGCCCACACTCTTGGTCGGGGCAAATGTTGATGGTAAGCCAAACTTTATGGCGGTAGCGTGGGGTAGCAATGCCAGTGCGGAACCCCCGATGATTTCGGTAGCCATCCGAACCAGTCGCCACACCCATAAAGGCATCAGCCAGAACATGACTTTCTCGGTGAATATACCTTCCGTTGACCTGATAAAGGAAACCGACTACTGTGGAATCACCTCTGGAGCCAAAGTTAATAAGGCAGAGGCCTGCCAGTTTAAGGTATTTTACGGTAAATTAGGCACCGCTCCCCTTATTGAGCAATGTCCCATCAACCTGGAATGTAAGGTAGTGCATACTCTGGAACTGGGCAGCCATTCCCTTTTTGTCGGCAAAATTGAGGAAACCCACGTCTCCGAGAGCTGCCTCACCGATGGCAAGTTAGATGTGAATAAAGTCAAGCCTCTTCTCTACACGGGAGAGCCAGCTCGACAATATCAGGCTCTTGGCGAGGTCCTGGGTAAAGCGTTCCACATTGGCCAGGAACTCAAAGTCAAAGAATAGAATAGACGAACCATGAAGAAAACGGTCAGTTCAGATTCTCAAAGCAAAGTGGTGACCACCAGTTGTTATTATGACTGTGGTGGCCGCTGTCTCCTGAAGGTCTATGTCGATGAGGGTAATATCACCAGAATTGGCACCGATGAAAGACCGATGCCCGGCTTGAAGGCATGTCCCAGAGGATTAGCCCAGAAGGAGGTCGTCTACGCCGAAGACCGCCTCAAACAGCCCTTAAAAAGGGTGGGAGAGCGAGGTAGCGGGAAATTTAAGCCGATTTCGTGGGAAGAGGCACTGGATACGGTGGCTCGAGAACTTCAGAGAGTTAAAGACCAGTACGGGGCCACCTCCATTTTTCTTATGGACTCTGCCGGCTCGCAGAGTCCCCTGCACGGTATGTGGAAAGCCGGCCGCCGCTTTTTCTCCCTCTTTGGAGGTTGCACGACCTGGTGGGGCATTGCCTCAAATGAAGCCGCCAGCTTTTCCTCCCTGGTTACTTTTGGAACTACCTTTACCGGCAACAGTCGGGATAATTTTCTCCATTCCAAATTAATCATTATGTGGGGCTGGAACCCGGTGGTCACTCGATTCGGCTCTGACACCATCCACTACTTGTCCCGGGCGAAGAAGGCCGGAGCCAGAATTATCTGCGTTGACCCGAGGTACACTGTTTCGGCAAAAGCTCTGGCTGAGCAGTGGCTCCCCATAAAGCCGGGGACGGACGCTGCCCTGCTCATTGCCATGGCATACGTCATGCTTAACGAGGAACTTTATGACCACCACTTCGTAGAAACTTATACTGTGGGCTTTGAGCCATTTAAGGATTATGTATTGGGTGAAGAGGACGGGGTGCCCAAAACACCCTTGTGGGCCGAGGATATTACCGGCGTGCCCGCCGGAACTATAGAGCAGTTGGCCCGTGACTACGCTACCATCAAACCGGCAGCCCTCTATGCCAGTTGGGCACCGGGGCGGACGGCCTTCGGAGAGCAATATCATAGGGCAGCTAGCGCCCTGGCCGCAATGACCGGCAATATCGGGATTACCGGTGGCTATGCCGCTGGTGGTACCGGCCGCATCCCCTTGGGTTACCTTGGAAAAACCTTGCCCGTGCCTGAGAGCCCGACCCCGCTGGTGCATATAGCCAATATCTATGACGCCCTGCTGCAAGGGAAATCTGGGGGCTACCCCGGTGATATCAAACTGCTCTATATCGTGGGCTGCAACCTGCTAAACCAATTTTTAAACACGAACAAAGGCGCGGCGGCTCTCCAGGCACCGGGGTTCATCGTCGTCCACGAACTTTTTCTTACCCCCACCGCCCGCTTTGCCGACATTATTCTCCCCGTCACCACCGCCTTGGAACGCATAGATATCGGGCAACCCTGGACTGGAGGACCTTACTTCATCTACATGGACAAGGCCATAGAACCATTGCCTCAAACAAAGTCAGATTTAGCCATCTTCACTGAGTTGGCCTCCCGACTGGGTATACCCGATTACAACGATAAGTCTGATGAGGCCTGGCTCAGGGAATTTGCCGCCGCCACTCCAGACCTCCCCGAATATGAGGTTTTTAAGCGCCAAGGAGTTCACCGCATCCCGCTTGACCAACCCTGGGTAGCCTTTAGAGAACAGATTGAGGACCCTGCCCACCATCCTTTCCCCACACCCTCTGGCAAAATCGAGCTCTACAGCCAGAAGCTCGCTGAGATGCGAGACCCTCTTATTCCTCCCATACCCAGGTATATCGAGGCTTGGGAAGGTATCGGTGACCCCATCATAGACAAGTACCCCATCCAGCTGGTGACCCCCCACTCGAGGGCTAGGGTCAACTCCTCGTTACACAATATCCCTCGTCTAAAGGAGTTAGCAGATGATGCCGTCTGGCTGAATCCCGGTGACGCACGCCCCCGAGGTATCGCCAATGGCGACAAGGTGAAGATATACAATGACCGTGGGCAGCTTCTCACCACCGCTCGGGTAACCGAGCACATCCTGCCAGGAGTCGCCAGCTTGGACTCGGGTTCTTGGTTTGAACCGGACCTTCATGGCCTCGACCATGGGGGTTGCGTCAATGTACTCACCAGAGACAAAACATCTCCGGGAGGTGCCTTCACCGGTAATAGCTGCCTTGTTCAGATAGAGAAAGCTTGATGGCAGCGCAGCAGCGATTAACCAATTTAGGTGGCAAGTGAGGAGAATCTAAGAAAGCCCTATGATACATCAGGTCGGTATTTTTTGACTACTTCCAGGTCATAGGGTGCTCTTCGCTGAATACACCCTTCCCTTGGGCATATCTGACAACTTTCAAACCTGATCTCGGTCGGAAACATTATTCCAGACACCGATTTTATGGGAATCATTAAGCACTTGTCGGTCAGCCTCACGCCAATTAGCTCTTCAACTTTAGCTCTACCGCCAAAGAGTGAAAACAGCCCTTCTTGCTGCGTTATTGGCCAATCATCCCCAGCCCCGGCTCCAGGTGCCATTCTCGACATCTGTCCCAGAGCATAACTTCTCTTTAAGTGGTCTTCAAGATATTGCCTGGCCAAGATAACAGCCGTTTCCTTGATTTGGTCCAGATAGTAACCTTTGATAAAATCACTGGCTGGGATATCTATTTCATCCAATTCTTTGCCGCAGGTGACAACGTAGGGAAAAACTCGCTCCACTTTATCCAGATTAACTCTGAGAACACGGCTGGTAAACTTTACCCCGCTAATCTCCAGCGAGTCTCCATTTTTATTCTCAATGTAGACAACATCATAAACCGCTTTAGGTCTAGCTATCGGACGAGCCACCTCAATCATTTCCTGGACGTTTTTGACGATACTCTCGTTTTTATTACGTACCCGCATTCGTTTCAAAACGGCTTCGAGAGTCAAATTAATTGGAACGCTATTAAATACTTCCATGATGCTCTTTCATAAGGGGGGTGAAATTAAGATGAGATTTTGCTAATCAAGACACTCTAATCAGTGAAGCAAAAGGCGTTCTTTTTTGGCTAGTGCCACCTTTCGCGCAGTGCCTTCTGAACCGCCTCTTCTATCGTTACCTCTATTTTCCGGCTTCGTTCAAACTCCAATTTCGCCAGTTCTTCCTCAAGGAAACGCTCATATAGTTGTCCCCCCTGCCTCCATCCCACCAGCCAGACCATGGCTAATCCGACGACGGCAATTGGGGCGACAATCTCAAGAGCAATGCCTTGAAAGAGTAGAATTATAATGATAATCAAGACCGCAAACAAGAATATGGCGATATTGAGATCCCATCTGGCAGTTCTGGCTCTATCCCGGGCTTTCTGGATAGCCCTTTGTTCGCTTTTTTTGTTAACCTGCTCGGGAGCTTTAGCTTTTTTCAATGCCCTACCCCCTTTTTACTGGTAAATGGCTAAAGGCTACCAGTTATTGTTTACCTTGATTGGCTACCCCTTATTTCTATATTCGTCATTTTCCATCAACTGCTTTAATATGTCAAGCTCTTTTTAATATACGACTACGGTTTTTTCCTTTTTGTAACTGCTCACTTCTTCCAGAAGGTGAATAGGCGCTTCCACCAGGGTACTTCATCACCAAATCCCTTAATCACAAAGATATATTCACATTTGCCACAGCGCCAGGTCTTGAACTGCTCATTATAGTACGTCTTGGCACTACCACAGCGAGGGCAGGTGGTGCGTATCTTCTGCTGGGTCTTTTTGTCAATATTTTTCCAGTACCCGTCGTACCACCCGGGCCGAATGGGCATTCTAAACCTCCTCCCAATATTCAGTCTCACTACATGTGTAACTCTATAACATCACCATCTTGCAGGATATGGTCTCGCCTAACCATTATACCATCGTGCTTGCCTGAACCCCACACCCGGGCATATTTCAGCTTGGCGCGGAAGTCTTTATGCACCGCTTCGGCAGCATCCGCCAGCGTGCTCCCCCGCTCTAGTATTATCGGGTCGTCAAAATCTGGCTTCTCACCCGGAACCTTGGTATAGACCCGAATAATATCAAGCACTTGATAGACTTTTCGCTTTAATTCCTCCAAACCAATTTTCCCCTTGGCCGAGATTGCCAAAACCGGTAGTTGCTCTCCGTACTTGTTCTGCAAAGCGGCGCAGTTTTCGCGAGCACCCGCTAAGTCCAACTTGTTGCCAATAATCAGCGCCTTCTGCCGACTTAGAACCTCTTCTTCAATCTTTCTGGCACCGATGTCAATTCTCATCTTTTCCAGTTGTTCCATAACAGCTTCCATCTGGGCTAGAGGCGCCTCACTTAAATCCACCATAATCAGTAGTGCGTCTGCCCGCCGGAGCATGGGTGGCAGCCACCATTCGATAGACTGGGGCACTAGGGGCGGGGTATCAAGCAGTTGTATCTGGATATTCTCAAATTCCATCATTCCCGGGCTGACCGCATAGGTCGTAAAGGGGTAGTCAGCGACCGTTGGCAAGGCGTTGGTAATACTGGCCACAAGCTGTGATTTGCCAGCATTGGGCAGCCCGATGACCGCAACCTGGGCGGCTCCCTCTTTCTCAATAATCATCGATGTCCGCTGCACACCTGTTTTCTTGGCTGCTTGCTGCGTCAGCTTGGCAATTCGACTTCTTAGCTCGGCACGTAGGTGGTCAGTCCCCTTGTGCTTGGGCATAATCGCCAGCATCTCTTCCAGGGCAACTATCTTTTCCGCAGGAGTCTTCGCTGCCCGGAAATTCTTTTCGGCTTCAAAATATTGCGGTGGTAGATTGGCTGGCATTCTTATAAAGACTCCTTAACTTTTTTCGCCAGGCTTTCCGTCATGCCTTTGGTGGCCGCTAGCTCTTCAATAGACGCCTCTCTAATAGCCTGGACTGAGCCAAAGTGTTTCAGCAAGGCGCGTTTACGCTTGAAGCCGATACCAGGCACGTTGTCGAAAGCTGAGGTAAAGGTTTCTCGCTTACGTATTCTCTGGGAGTAATCCAGCGCGAAGCGATGTGCCTCATCACGGAGACGCTGTAACAATTGAAGTCCGGGAGAACTGCGGGGCAGAACAATTGGCTTTGCCTTTCGGGGAATAAAAATCTCCTCATTTTCTTTGGCTAAACTAGCTATCGGCACCGAAGTAACCCCGATTTCACCCATTGCTGATAGTGCCGCATTAAGCTGTCCTTTGCCGCCATCAATCAGGACAAAGTCAGGTACGATTGCCCAGGTGTCTGGAGTAGAGCTTTCACCACCAAGATGCTTGAATCGTCGCTTGAGCACCTCGTGGAGCATGGCATAGTCATTAGCCCCGGACACCGTCTTAATTTTGAAGCGCCGGTAGTGGGCCGGTTTTGATTTTCCCCTTTCGAAGACCACCATACTACCCACCGCCGCCTTACCCTGGATATCAGAGATGTCATAAGCTTCCATCCGAATCGGCAGGTGAGGCAAGTGAAGCTCTTTTTCTATTTCCGCTAAAGCCGCCTCCAGTTCTTTGGGCGCGGCGAGCTGCTTAATTTTAAGCTGTTCCAGGCCCTGCCTGGCGTTTTCAGCGACAATGTCCACCAGTTGTTTTTTGTTACCGCGTCGGGGTACCTGAAGAGCAACCTTCGCCCCCCTCTTGCTTTGCAGCCAGCCTTTAAGAACGGTCATATCCTCTACCGGGTACTGGAGCAGCAGTAGTGGCGGAATATTAGGGCTGGAGCTATAAAACTGCTTGATAAAGCTGGTCATGATTTGATGTGGTTCTTCATGCTCGGTGCCCTGCAGGACAAAGCTCTCCCGACCGGTCAACTTATTATTGCGAATAAAGAAAACCTGGACATATGCTTGGTCTTTATCCTGAGAAAAGGCAATAACATCCTGCTCACCTCTGACGGTGGCGGCGATTCTCTGCCCTTCAACGACTTTGTCTATCGCCTCGACCTGGTCTCGGTACAAAGCTGCCTTTTCAAAATCCAGTGCTTCCGCCGCTCTATCCATCTTACTCTGAAGCTCCCGGACTATCTTTTCCTGCCTGCCCTCAAGAAAAAGGATTACCTGCTTGATTACCTCAGCGTACTCCGGCTGGCTCACCACACCAATGCAGGGACCAACACAGTGCCCCATATGATACTCAAGGCAAGCCCGGGAATCGGTGCCGGTGATTTTTCTGGTACAATAGCGGAAGGGGAAAATTCCTTTGACTACCTTTAGCGTCTGGCGCACCGATTTAGCACTGGCAAAGGGGCCAAAGTAGCGCGCCCCGTCCTGTTCCACACGCCGGGTAACATACACCCTGGGCCATTCCTCCTTGGTATTTATCTTGAGATAAGGGAAGGTCTTATCATCTTTAAGTCGGACATTGTAGCGCGGGTGGTGCCTCTTAATCAGGTTCAACTCAAGGATGAGAGCCTCCTGCTCCGAAGCAGTAACATAGAAATCAATGTCCGCCACCCGGGCGACCATTTTCAGCAATTTTGGCGATAGCTTTTGCCCCGCCCCAAAGTATGACCTTACCCGATGATGAAGGTTAGCCGCCTTGCCAACATATAAGATATTACCCTCGGCATCTCTCAGCAGGTAGACACCGGGACTGTTGGGTAATCGGTTCAGTTGTTCTGCTATCAGGTTGCTCGCCATCTTTTCTCTTATCTATTTTATCATAGCCTGTGGAACGGACAAAGCGTTTGGAGGATTACTTATTAACCTTCCCCCTTTAGGGGTATTGACAAATATTCATATACGATTATAATTAAATCACCTGATATGAAACAGCCTTAGAATAGCATATTGGATTAGGAGTGTGGTGATGAAAAGGGGCGTTGGTAACCGTTAGTCAAAATGCGGTTGCTGGCGCCCTTTTTTGGTTTGGCTAGAAAGTGAGCGCAGCAGACCAATAAATAAAGGAGGTATGTATGAGCTGGTATTTACAGGTACTGAAAAAGTACGCAGTGTTTAGCGGACGAGCACGGCGAAAGGAGTATTGGTATTTCTTTCTATTCAATGTAATTATCAGCATTGTGCTTGGGTGGATTGGCAATCTACTTTGGACTTACAATGTGTTGCCGGGGCTTTATTCTTTGGCTGTCTTGCTCCCAAGCCTTGGGGTTTCAATCAGAAGGCTGCAGGATACTGGTAGTAGTGGTTGGTGGTTACTCCTTAGCCTAATTCCACTTATCGGTGCCATTATACTGCTTATCTATATGGTGTCCGACAGCCAAGAGGGGACAAATCAGTACGGCCCTTCACCAAAGCTTGTTGAACAATAACCACATTCCACACGCCCAGAGGGTTTATTTCTAGTTTTGGGGCATTGACAATTGCCG
>JAUWBK010000065.1 GCA_030605045.1 Dehalococcoidia bacterium | reverse complement strand
GTCTGTCTTTTTATGACGAAGGTTGTTTCGTTGACCACTTCAGGTTCAACGAATACTGTCTCACCGTTGACCGTCTCTTCCCAGTCAGTTTGGTAGGTATAGTTGAGCCAATCGGAGAACATGAGGTTCTTCAAGGTATATACATAGTCCTCGGCAGTTACCTTTGTGCCGTCGCTCCACCTCAGGTCGTCCCTTATGGTCATAGTATAGGTAAGACCATCCTCAGAGACCTCCACTGGCTTAGCCAAGTGGCGCAGGACTACATTCCAGTCGTTATCATAGGTGGCAAGGCTGCCCAAGGTTTGTCCGGCATATGAGAATGAAGCGGCGTCAGCAGCTAGAATGTAGTTCAAGGTTTCCGCATCTCCCGCCGAGGCCCCTTCAATAAAGATCCCTTTTACCTGGAGCTCAGGCTCTGGTGCCGCACAGCCGACCATGAACACAAGCAGCGCGATTAGAAAAATAATAAGCTTCTTCATTTCCCAACCCCTCCTCAGAATTAACCACCAAATATTTTAGCTCATTCCCGAAACCAGTGAACCACCGGCATCGAACGCTTTTAGATTTAAGTCTCGCACTTTGGGTGGTGACTTACCGGCCAGGACCTGCCTGACTTCCTGGCGATGAAAAAGCGGTGATAATTGGCATAAAGCACCCACCATGACCACATTGGTCAAAAGACTACCACCAATCTGCCGAGCACACTCAGTGGCTTTGATAATGTAACCCTTCTTACCTGATTTCTGCAAAGCAGCCGTAATCATTTCATCCGATGGGTAGGTATCCATCTCCAGATTGCACAGTACCGTCGGTTCTTTATAATCGTTGAGCAGGTAACTACCATCGACACTTAGCAATTGGAAGTTCCGCAGCATCTCCAGAATCTCAAAACCCATAAGTATATCGACTTTTCCGGCCGGAATCAGCGGTGAGTACATCTCGGAATCACTGACTCTCAAGTGCGACACCACCGAACCTCCCCGCTGCGCGGCACCGATGGTTTCCACAGCGAGAACTTGATGTCCTTGGTTGGTAAAATATTCGGCTAAGATGCTTGAGGCAAACAGGTTACCCTGCCCACCGACACCAGCAATCAGTATATTTAGATTCATGTTATCGCTCCCCTCTTGCATACGTAGACACACATGCCGCACTCGACACAAGTAGCCTGGTCAATGGTCGCCTTCTCATCAGCAAAGCGTATTGCCGGGCACCCAAAATAGTCAATGCAAATCTTGCAACCATTGCAACGGTCAGGGTCCAGGCTGACCTTCCGCGGGGTGAAACAGATGTCGCCGGTTCGCCTCGCCAGTAAATAACAAGGCGAAGAGGCAACGATGACCGAGACACCTTTCTCCTTGGCCGCTTTATTTAGTGCCTTCATTACCTCGGGAATATCATAAGGGTTAACTACCCGGGCACTGGTTGCCCCCGCCGCGGTGACCAGTTTGGCAATATCTATGGCGATTACCGGTTTACCACCAATATCAGTGTCACTTCCGGGGTGGGGTTGAAATCCGGTCATCGCCGTCGTTCGGTTGTCACAGACGATGACCACCATATCCACGGCGTTGTGGATAGCATTAAGCAGCCCGAGAACCCCGTTGTGGAAGAAGGTTGAATCACCAATTATGGCGAAAACCGGTTGCTTGGAACCACTGTAGGCTATCCCGGTGGCTATCGGAATGGACGAGCCCATGCAGTAGATGGTGGATTGTAACTCTAAGGGAAGAAAAGAGCCGGCGTCATAGCAGCCAATATCGCCGGCGACAACGCCATGGGTCTTACGAGCCACTAACTTCAATGCGTGCAGCAAACTGCGATAGGCGCACCCGATACACTGAGTCCGAGTCCGTATCGGGATTTTAATGTCGAGAGATGCCGTTTCTGGAATCAATTTTTCCAGTTCCGGGTAAAGCGTCGCCAGCGACTTAAGTACCACCGTGGTTAATAACTCCCCTTCCTTAGGCAGAAAACCGCTTCGACCAACCACTGCTACCTTAATACCCTCATCATATAACAACTCTTTGATCAGACCCTCTACCACGGCTTCACTATCCTCGTAGACCACAAGCTTATCAAACTTGCCAGCAAATTTGACTACTTTGTCCCTGGGAAGAGGCAATGTCCCTAATTTGAGAATCGGGAATTTCTTGCCCAGTATCTCTTCCGCTTCCTTAACATAGGCATAGCCGATGCCGCAGGTAACCAGCCCGATACTCCCTTCACCCTCTTCTTCGTGATTAAATGGGCTATCTGCCATGATTTGTAATAGTTCCATCTGCTTTTCATTGAGCCATTTGTGCCGTAAAACTGGTCGGAGAACGCCACCAGCTTTAGGCTCTCTAACCGCGCTCATAATGAAACGGGAACGGTCGTCTTCAAAGAAGGGCTCTTTACTGGACGTAGCTATCTCTTCCAACTTGACCGGGCTGCGTGCGTGGCAGACACGCATGACTGGCCGCACGACAAAACACAGCTCCGTCTTTTCTGAGAGTTTGAAGGCCGCCTTCACCATGTCTTTGGCTTCCTGAGGACACCACGGATCAAATACCGGCAGATGCGCATCAAGATGAGTGATGATCCGGCTATCCTCCTCATTCTGCGAAGAGATTCCTCCGGGGTCATCTCCGGAAATCAGTACCAGCCCACCACGGACGCCGGTATAATTGAGATGCATGAGAAAATCTAGGGCAACATTTGTCCCGTTATGTTTCATGACCGCCATGGCGCGAGTATAACAGAGAGAAGCCCCCATAGTTATTTCCAGAGCCACTTTTTCGTTGATACACCACTCGACATGGACATCTGGATATTTTGAAGCGTACTCAAGCACTTCAGAAGCCGGTGTACCGGGATATCCGGCAGCCACCTTTACCCCGGCCTCCACCGCCCCCCTTCCCATCGCCTCGTTACCCATTAGGTATTCTTTTTTTGCCATAAACTCCTCCGCTCTTGGTCATAAGCCCATTTTCATCCATCAGCAATTGTTGCTTGGTAATATTCTATTACGTAAAATGGCAAGATGTCTATGGCGTGGGTTTATTGATCCCGATAATCACGGTTACTGAGTCAGCTTAATCGCGCCGTGGCAAGACTACTGCCTCACCATCAATGACCACCGTCCCATCCTGATTGCGGCATACCGTTCTTAAACGCACGCGATTCCTCTCGGGTATCTTCTCGATTATTTCCACCTCCGCCTCTATGACATCACCTAGCTTAACCGGTGCCGTAAATGCCAAACTTTGCGACACATAGATATTCCCTGGACCGGGAAGATGATTGCCGATCACCGCCGAGATAAGACTCGCGGTAAGCATACCGTGCGCGATACGTTCCTTGAACCTTGCCCGACTAGCGTACTCCGGGTCGATGTGTATCGGGTTCCTATCCCCGGTTACCTCAGCAAAGCGAAGGACATCTGACTCGGTAATCTGCTTCGTTAAGCTAGCCTTTTCCCCGATATTAAGTTGGTCGATTGTTTTACCCTGTTCCATTGCTTCAGCTTATCGAAATAATGCCCCAGAGATTATCATCCGCTGCACCTCTGACGTTCCCTCATAGATCTCAGTCAGTTTGGCATCGCGAAAGTAACGCTGCATCGGTGAGTCCATCATATACCCATAACCACCGAAGACTTGAATCCCCAGCGTGGTTGCCCTCATCGCCAGTTCCGTAGCATAAACTTTGGCCATGGCGGCCTGCGTGCGGAAGGGTTGTCCATTGTCCGCCAGCCAAGCAGCCTGGTAAAGGAGTAACCTGGCGGCTTCAAGCTCGGTGAAGATATCCGCCAGCCGCCAGCCAATCGCCTGATAGGAAGCGATAGGCGCACCGAACTGCTGCCGCTGCTTGGCATAGTCAACAGCTCGCTCAAGAGCGGCTTTGGTGATGCCTAGGGCCTGTGCCCCAATCCCTATCCGCCCGTGGTCGATGGTTTCCAGAAATAGGCGCATACCCCGCCCCTCCTCACCAAGACGATTGGCTGCCGACACACGACAGTCTTCAAATACCTGATCGGCATTAGTGGCGGCACGCATGCCCAGCTTATCATATTTCTTCCCTTTGCTATAACCCGGAGTTCCTGCCTCCACCAGAAATGCGGTCATGCCCCGTTCCCCCAATTCTGGAATAGTAGCAAAGACCAGCACCACATTACAGACGTCACCGTTGGTAATAAATATCTTGGTACCATTAAGAATATAAGAATCACCATCTTTTACTGCCGTCATCTGCACCCTACTGACATCACTACCTGCCTCAGATTCGGTTATGGCATGGGCACCTACCTTCTCTCCCTTGACCAGAGCAGGTAGAAACTTTTGCTTTTGCTCCTCGGTGCCAAAACGATAGATTGGTGCAGCACACAAACAGAGATGAGCGTCCACAATATCTGCCGTCGAGGCACAAGCTCGGGCAATCTCTTCCACAGCAATGGCGATAGAAAGTTCATCGCCACCGCTACCACCATACTCAGGTGGAATGCCCAGGCCAAGCAATTCCATCTCAGCCATCATCTTAAAATTATCCCAGGCAAATTCTTGCTTTCGGTCTAATTCGTCGGCGACAGGAGCCAGTTTGTCATTGGCAAAATCCCTTACCATGGTTTGCAACATCTTGTGTTCTTCACTAAGGGTGAAATCCATAATTGCCTCCTTATTAATCGCCGCCGTAACTTGAAACAGCTAGGAATCTGTTCCAGTTTTTTCTCACTAGCGCCATAATATCACTGAAACCAGGTAGAATCAAGGAATTCTTAGTACGATATGCTGGATTAATGAAGGGAAAGGAGACAACGGGTTTTATCAGTTCCACAAAATGTTAAGTTGTGCAGTAGGTGTTAGTTTAGTAAAATCAGTGAAGGAGATACATGGTAGTTAACTATCCGCGAGAGAGAAACTACTTATCTGCATTTGAAATATGAATCCATATAATTATTCGAGCGATGACCCGCACTCCAACTTGCAGCTAAAAGAAACGACCGCGAGGTGGTTACGTTACGCGGTTGATTTCCCCACTGCCCATCCGACTCGGCACGAAAGAAATAATACCGTCCATGGTGATTACTTTCAACCACGGGACACAGATAACGCCCCATTAGTTGTTTTATTTCATGGGATAGGAGGCCAGCTTTTAATCCCCTGCAAATTCCTGGCACGAACTCTGGTTAAAAAAGGAATGGCTTGCTTTGTCCTATATTCGATATTTCACTCCAGACGCATGCCAGAAACAGTAAAAAAACGGTATCCTGTTCTTACCCCCGAGGAATGGTTTGAAAGCTACCAGATTTCAGTAACCGATATACGTCAGGCAATAGACTGGGCAAGTGGCCGAGCCGAAATAAACAAGGAACAGGTAGCCGTACTCGGCATAAGCTTTGGCGGCTTCATCTCGGCGATAACCATGGGAGTAGATAAACGCATCAAGGCAGGAGTTTTTCTTATCGTCGGAGGGAATTCGGAAAAGATAGGGCGGAAGAGCCGGAAGCATTCAATGAGGAAAGGATATAAACAACGTACCGAGGCCGAATACAATAAAATCCAGCGCGACTATGCCCGGTATCTTGCTGAGGTAGCTGAGAAGGGATTCGAGAATGTGACTCCGGTAAGGAAAAGTTTTCTCATCGACCCGATGACCTTTGCCTCTTATCTCCGCGGACGTCCGGTATTAATGCTTAATGCCCTCTGGGATGAGTATATCCCCAAAGAGGCAACGTTGGATTTTTGGGAAGCCTGCGGCAAACCGGCCATCAGTTGGTTCCCTGGCACTCACACCACCTTCTGGATATGGTTTCCTTTAATCAGAAGAAAAATCGCTCACTTTCTCGGGGAAACTTTTGGGATAGGAGATGGACACTCCAGATAAGACATGATATGGAGGTAAATATGCAACAGGAATATGAAATAAATGAATTAGCCAAAGAAGAATCCTGGCGTATGTTCCGCATAATCGGTGAGCTGGTGGAGGGGTTTGACCGACTCGCCGGGATAGAGCCAGCCGTCTCGATATACGGCTCAGCTCGAGTCAAACCAGGTGATGAACTGTACGCGAAAACGGAAGAAATCGCCCGTCGGCTTGGAGAAAACGGTTTTTCAATAATAACCGGTGGCGGACCAGGTGTGATGGAAGCAGCTAACAAGGGGGCACTTGAGGCAGGGGTTAAATCAGTTGGGGTAAACATTGAACTACCTGAGGAACAAATGCCTAACCCTTACTCATCAATATCCCTATCACTTCGTCATTTCTTTGTCCGTAAGGTTTTGCTGGTAAAGTATGCTACCGCCTTTGTTATAATGCCTGGCGGTTTAGGTACGCTCGACGAACTAACCGAAGTGTTAACCTTGATGCAAACTCATAAGATAAAACCTTTTCCGGTGATACTATTTGGTAGCAAATACTGGAAAGGTTTTCTGGAGTGGTTAAGGACTTTTACTTTAGCTAGAGGTTACATCGCAGAAGAAGACCTCAACTTACTTCGAGTTTGTGATGACACCGATGAGGTAATTGAAACCGTCCGTAAATGGTATTTGAATCAGGAGATTGGCGGCAGAAAAGCGCTGGCCAGATGACCAGCAGAAAGAGACACAAGTAAAAAGGACTGACTTTGTTGCATACTACCAGGACTGAGATTTTAAAACAGTCGCTAATATTCTCCAGCTTAAGCGATGATGAACTCACTGAGCTGTCCAAGCTGGCTATTGAGCGCAGCTTCAGGCCAGACGAGTTCGTATTTTGGGAAGGAGACGACCCGGACTATTTCTACATTATCGTTGCGGGGAGAGTAAAAGTTATCAAGTACTCCTCCTCAGGGAAAGAGTTCATCAATGCCTTCTTCGGCCCCGGTGAAATGTTCGGCGAAGTAGCAGTTTTCGAAGGTAAGCCTTATCCTGCTTCAGCCCAGGTTGTTGCTGACACGAAGATATTGGGCATCA
>JAUWBK010000128.1 GCA_030605045.1 Dehalococcoidia bacterium | reverse complement strand
GCTACCATCCGGCGCATGTCTACTGGTTCAGATGGCATCTCGGCGGAACTATCCGATTTCGCCTTTTTGGCGACGCTGGTGTATCCCCTCCGCCCTAAGAGCATATAGAAGACTATACCAAAAGCGATGGCGGGGATGGATATGGTAAGGAAGGTACCGCGCCAGCCTAAGGCACCGGCAATGCCAGCGGCAATTAATGGGGCCAGAAAAAAGCTCCCCGTACCACCTATCTGATGCAGACCCAGCGCCCTTCCTCGATTCTCCGGCTTAACTGAGGCCGAGACCAGTGGCGCGGCCGCAGGATGGTAACCACCACCCGCCAATCCTAACAGCACCAGAAAAAGAGCCAGGATAACATAGGTCGGGGAAAAACCAATCAGAAGACCAGTTACGGCCACCCCAGCGACGCCGATAGTGAGCATGATGCGCGGGCCGATGCGGTCGGCCAACCACCCTCCGGGAAGCTGGCTTACGCCATAGGCCAGATTGTAGGCGAGGAGCAAACCGCCCACCTGGGTGTAAGAGAGGGAAAAATCGTTACGGATGTAGGGCAAAAGCGGGGTCAACAGCGCCATTATCAGGTGATGGCCAAAATGGGCGAGGACAAAGAGAGGCAGCAATCCAGTAAGGAACGAGAGAAGGCTAGAATTCCTAATGGTAATTTCCTTTCAACATGACTTTTTCGGTTCAGCGGTAACACGGCTAATTCGGTCAATATTTCGACCCAAATTATAAACCTTTATCGTTGGAATGGCAAGAAGTCGACAATCTGACGTTTGCCTTCAAGGTCATTCCGGGATGACTGCCTTGGTCTTCTTGAGCATCAGCGTAATTATCACTGCCAAAAGACTGACAATTGCCGCAATGATAAAGGCGCCCTGATAGCTGTGGGTTACGTCAAAAACCTGACCTGCCACCCAGGCACCTATAGCACCGCCAGTGGTGGCCCCAAAGACAACTACCCCGACTAAGGCGGCGACGGCTCGTAGCCCGAAGAAACGACCAACCAGCGCTGGCATTTGCGGTACTTCTCCCCCGTAGGCAAACCCGAAGACGATAGCGAAGAGATAGAACATCCACACCTCTTTGGTAAAAATGAGAAAAACCAAGGTGGTCATTAGTATGACACAGCAAATTAACAGGGCATTATTGCTACCAATCCGGTCGGAGGCAGTGCCCATTGTCAGCCGTCCGAGAATACTACCGACGCCAATGATACTGATGAAAGTAGCCGCGATGAGAGAAACAATCCCGATGTCAGTAGCATAGTTGACCAGGTGAACCATTACCATTTGCAGACAGAAATTAAAGAGAAAGTAAGCAAAGAAAAGCATCCACAGTGGTTTGTGACGGGTGGCCGCCTGCATGGTCAGGCCAGTTTCCAAAGTAGCCGGTCTCGTCCCTTTTTCATCACTATTAGCTGGAGGTGGTACTGGCTCGTTCATGCCGTAGGCTTGACGTGGTCTTTCACCGGGGCCACGCCGTAGAAAAAGGGCAGCCGGAAGCATAACTGCCCAGGTCATTACCCCAAGGATAAAGTATGCCGTTGACCAGCCATAGGCAGTGATGAGGCGTTCCGCTACCGGTGCCAGAATCAGAGTACCTAGACCCGTGCCACTGGCCACAATACCCAGAGCGAGTCCACGGTGTTTGGTAAACCAACGGGCAGTAGTCGCGGTAACGGTGGTGAAACCTGCGCTCTCGCCGATGCCAACGATTAATCCATAGGTCACATAAAACTGCCACAGGGCACTGACCCGGCTGGTCAGGACCAGCCCCAACCCGGCAATGAAGGCGCAAGATGACATTACCTTCGCGGGACCAAGCCTATCGACCAACCATCCCATAACAATGCCGAAGCCACCATGGCTCACCATAAATAGAGAGTAGACCCCCGACGTTGCGGCACGACTCCAGCCAAAATCAGCCACTAAATACTTGAAGAAGACGCCGTAACTATACATTATCCCGGCGTGCATCAACATGATAGCAGTACAAGCAGCAACGATGACCCAGCCGTAAAAGAAGGCGTCATGGCTAACCGTGGTGTTCCCGTTATGATGATTGGCTGATACCAGAGGGAGGCCTCCTTGTCAAATTACACCCACCAACCCGTCCCAAGAATTCTACGTTAAATGGCCAAACTTGTAAAATGCCCGCGGCAAAACACAATCAGTCTTGATTTTTGCCATTGGAAAACTAACAGTGTAAAATAGGAGATGACCGTTTGACATTACCACATGCTAAGGAAGGCAGGTTAATGAAGAGCATGAAAAATAAGAACCCTCTAAAAATCACCGATCTTACTTTCCGCGATGGACATCAATCCAACTTAGCCACGCGTATGCGAACTGAGGACATGCTAGGTATCGCCGAGGAGATGAACAAGGCAGGGTTCTACTCCATGGAGGTCTGGGGTGGCGCCACCTTCGATGTCGCTACCCGGTTTCTAAATGAAGACCCGTGGGACAGACCACGCTCCCTGAAAAAGTTGATGCCAGATACCCCTCTGCAGATGCTACTCCGAGGGCAGAACCTGGTCGGCTATCGCAACTACGCTGATGATTTAGTGACCGCCTTTGTGCATCACGCTGCTGAGGTTGGCATTGATATCTTTCGGGTATTTGATGCCCTGAATGATGAGCGCAACCTAGAAACCTCCCTCAAAGCAATTAAAGAATGTGGTAAGCACGCCCAGCTTTCCATCTGTTACTCCCTCACCGAGCCCAAAATGGGCGGAGCGGTATTTAACCTTGATTATTACATCAAGAAAGCACGCATTCTCGAAGATATGGGAGCGGATAGCATCTGTATCAAGGATATGGCCGGACTGATTGCCCCCGATGATACCTATACCCTGATTAAGGCGCTGAAGAAAGAAGTGAAGATACCAATACAGCTACACACTCACTACACCAGTGGTATGGGGTCAATGGCCTACCTGAAGGCGGCGGAAGCTGGGGTGGATATTGTCGATACGGCGCTGGCACCTTTCGCTTTGCGCACGGCAGCGCCAGCCGTGGAACCACTCGTCGCTTCCCTTAGAGGAACCCCCCGAGACCTCGGGCTCAACTTGGCTCATCTGCTCAAGTTGGGGGATTATATCGAGTCGATTGCCCCCAAGTATCGAGACTTCTTGAATCGTACTCGAATGTCGGTCATTGACACCAACGTCTTGGTGCACCAGATTCCGGGCGGTATGGTCTCCAACTTTGTCACTCAACTGCAGCAGTCTAACGCTCTGCACCGGATTCAGGAGGTATACGAAGAAGTAGCTAAAGTTAGAAAAGAGCTTGGTTATCC
>JAUWBK010000015.1 GCA_030605045.1 Dehalococcoidia bacterium | reverse complement strand
AATATGTCCGGGAAGTCCACTTACTTGAGACAGGTAGCCCTGATTGTGCTGCTCGCCCAGATTGGCAGCTTTGTGCCTGCGGACGTGGCGACTATCGGTGTTGTCGACCGTATCTTTACTCGAATTGGTGCCGGAGAGGATATCGCCGCCGGTCAGTCCACCTTTATGGTGGAGATGATCGAGGCGGCCAATATCCTGAATAATGCCACCCCCCGCTCGTTGATTATCCTTGATGAGATCGGGAGGGGCACCAGCACCTATGACGGGCTTTCCATCGCCCGGGCGGTCGCCGAGTATATCCATAACTATCCCCGACTCGGGGCGAAGACCCTCTTTGCCACCCATTACCATGAGATGGTGGAGCTAGCCAGTTACCTGCCGCGGGTGAAGAATTTTAACGTGGCGGTGAGCGAGGAGGGTGGGGAGGTTACCTTCTTGTACAAAATTGTGCCCGGCGGCGTTGATAAGAGCTATGGTATTCATGTGGCGCAGTTGGCTGGCTTGCCCAAATCAGTGGTGCACCGTGCTCAGGAGGTTTTGGAAGAACTTGAGGGAGATAGCCGGGCGGCTAAGCCATTACCTAAAAGACGCCGCAAGGAGGCACCGGCTCAGCAGCTAGCCTTCTTCGGGCAGAAGTCACCGCTTTTAGAGGAACTGGAAAAGCTGGACATAGACTCAATGACGCCGCTGGAAGCCCTGAACAAGCTGTATGAGCTAAAGAAGAAGGCGGGGGAGGGGTAGCTGGGGCATCGAGAAAGCGTCAACACCATTAGTAAAGAATAGGGGAAACAATTCCTAGCTGGTTAGCTTTGATTTGTTTTTAGAGTCATGTTAAGAAGGCAGGTCTTTCAGGGGACACTGGCCTAACCTGCTGGGAAGTATATCTGCGTAAAGGGGTGTTAGCCCCTTAAAAATAAGTTTCCCCCTCTCCTTATCAAAGGAGAGGGGGACTAAGGGGATGAGGTCACCAAAATCAAAATATAATCTAAATGGTGGGGCGGGGAAAAGGGGCAATGGGCATCAATCAATGCCCAAACTTGCCAATATAGCCTTATTCACTTGAGACATCTTCAATGAGGATAAATTCCCTATTTTATCCCCAAGCATAGTTTTGGGAATGGTCATAATTCTTCCTAAATCAACCGAGCCACCATGCTCCAAGCTACTCTCGTGGTTTTTGAAGCTGACAAGAATGGGGTAATCTTTCACGGTATGAGTAATATAAGCAACTATAGTGGAGTCACTGTATTTATTCCCGGTGTCATTCTGAATTATGAGTGCCGGGTGTTCACCCGTCGGCTTGCCCCAATCTACTAAATAGATTTCTCCCCTCTTTACCTCAATAGACCTGGGCATAGCGGTTAATCACCCCAAGAAGCGGCGATTTTTTGAATGACTTTTACAGACTTCCTGGCAAAATCTCTGTGTTCTGCTGCCATAGCCTTATAATAACCAATCATTAATTTCTCTTTGCGGTTACGAGCCAGGTCTTCTAAACATTGGGAAACAACCTTGCTTGTGCTGGTATTGCTTTCCCTAGCAACCTCTTCGGCTAGAGCTTTTAGCTCCGGTTTTATAGTTACTGATAGTCTAGTTTTTGTTTGCACCACCGTGATAACACCACCTAATATGTATTTTGTGTCATACCAATTGCTAGCATAAAGTGTATTACTATATTGTCATATTTGTCAAGTTCCTAACCATCTTTTTTAAAAAATAAACCCCCCTCTCCTGAAGCAAAGGGGAGGGGGATAAACCCCGTTAGGCTCTGCCCTAGTGGGCTTAGCCCAGAGGGTGACCGCAGTAGCCCAGAGGGAACTCTAACGGGGTAAAGGGGGTGAGGTCACCAAAATTAAATACTAGCTAAACGGCTAAGGCTCCGGGTTGCAAGCACCCACACCGAGCTCCGGGTCAAGCCTGCGTATCATCTTGGCATCGGTAAGTTCGGCAATCATCGAATCACAGGTTGCCAGGACGGGATTCTGCCCCATTACCATATGCCCGCCATAACATTTTCCTTCCTGGTCAGAGAAGGTGCCGTGAATGTGAAGCAGGGTTTCCTTACCATCTTCGGACTGGAAGATAATGCCTCGGATGCCGACGATTTCTATCGGGCCGGGGATGGTTGCGGGGTCAGTGTAGCCAGCGCCCCAGATGGAGTCCTTCTTGGGAACCAGCACCTGATAGCATAACTGTCGGAGACTACCGATGCCAAACAGGAGTGCCCCATACTTGACTCCGTGCTCTTCACAGACTTTCCTGATGCCTTCCATAACGTCGGTACCGGGGCGCACCCTTGCCGGTATCATCCGGCCAAACTTGCCCGCTGCATGCGTTACTCTGAGTTCTGCCATGCTTTTTGTCCTCCTTTTTCTTAATGATTTTATCTTGCCTAACCGTGACCTGACGGTTAACTCAATGACCAGTCCTAGAAACGAGGTTTACAGAGAATCTCTTTTACCTTGAGGTCGAAGAAGTTTTGCGAGTTGACCGGGGTAAGCACCACCGCGGTATCCGAGCCTTTGCCGGTGCCGGCGATGGCAATAACCTCCTCATCGGTGCGCACCAGTCCGGCATCTGCCGCCATCACGGCTATCTCACAGACCACCTTCACTCCTTCACCGAGGACACGCAGGACGCTGGCAACGATATCTCCAATAATGTAAGTACTAAATTTATTGCGAACCGCCCGGCTAACTCCGGCAAAGATATGGGTGGCGGTAAGGATGATGCCTCCCTTACTTTCCACGATGCGGCGGTTTTCCTTGGTGAATGTTTGGGTGTTTGCTTCGCGAAAACCGTGGCTGTGGGTAACGCAGATTACTCTAAGTCCCTGGAATGCTTCCATCGCCTTGACGGCGGTCTCTCCCCTCGTCGAGGCCACCACCACCGTTTTGATACTCAATTCCTTGGCTCGCTGCCTGGCGATGCGAAAAACTTCTTCGGTGTTCTCGCTGCCCGGTCGGTCAAAATAGACGGTCTTTGTTTCCATTCTTTGAATCTTCGAGGTAACTGCCGTGGCTACCTAGGCGACGTAATTTCTCAATGTGCCGATATTTTCTATCTTTATCTCGATGGTATCGCCGGATTTCATCGGGCCAATGCCAGCCGGTGTTCCGGTAGCAATAACATCGCCCGGCAGTAGCGTGATTACCTGGGAGATATAGCTTACCAGTTCCGGAACCGGAAAGACAAGGTCGCTGGTATTAACCTGCTGCTTGCGTTCACCGTTCAGGTAAGCTTCGACAAGAACATTGCCGAGGTTGAGCTCAGTCTCGATGCACGGACCAACGGGAGAAAAGGTATCCGAACCCTTGGCCCGGCTCCATTGCGAGTCCTGCTTTTGCCAGTCACGGGCGGTAACATCATTAAAACAGGTATAGCCAAGAACGTATTTCATGGCCTCTGCTTTGGTTACCTTTGAGGCCTGGCTCTTGATAACTACGCCCAATTCAGCTTCGTAATCGAGTCGCTCACAGCCCGGGTTTATGATTTTATCTTCGGGGCCGATTACCGAGGTCGATGGCTTGTAAAACATCATCGGTTCCTTGGGGACAGGCTGGCCCACTTCTTTGGCGTGGCTGTAGTAATTGAGTCCGATGGCGACAACTTTGGTGGGAAGGCATGGTGCCAGGAGCCTAACTTCACTTAATTTGTGATAGCGGTCAAGTTTTTTCAGCTGGTCGAAGGGTGTACCGTCAAGGCTCTGAATCTGTTCACCTACCAAGATTCCGTATTCAATCTTTCTGTCGATAATATAGCGTACAATCTTCATAGCGGGTTCAGTTTATCATTGTTGGGTCAGGGATGTCAATACTAGTAGAGACTGTTAGGGATGTGCGAAACTAAGAATTTTGGCAGGTAAAGATTCTGACTACCGTTATAATGGGATTAAAGTAAGAGAATAGAACTGCTGACTAATTCCGGTGTAATTTCTATTCTTTCATCGGCTTCATCAAGAAGGTCATCATGAGGATTTTCACCATGCACTAGTTATACTAGCATTGTCTCAGCTATGTTCAGTGTGATATAGTTTTGTTAATGGAAGCCAAGTTCGAATTCATTCCTTCGGGTAGCGTTACCTCACCTGAGGGGTTTTGTGCCGGTGCCACTTATGCGGGTATAAAGAAAGAGAAAGGTTTGGACCTTGGCATTCTCGCTTCCGAAGTGCCATGTGTGGCGGCGGGTCTATTTACCACCAACCGAATTAAGGCGGCACCGGTAGTTTTGTGCCAGCAGCGATTGCGAGGCGGCAGGGCCACGGCGGTAGTGGTAAATAGCGGTTGTGCCAATGCCTGTACTAGTGAGCAAGGCCTGGCTGATGCCGTGGAGATGGCAAGGCTAGCCGCGGAGGTGATTGGTATAGCACCAGAAGACGTTCTGGTGGCCAGTACTGGCGTAATTGGACAAACGTTACCGATGGAGCGCCTGAGAAATGGCATGAGGCAAATCGCTCTTTCTCGGGACGGTGGTCATGAGCTAGCCAGAACAATTATGACCACGGATACCGTACCCAAGGAGACAGCCGTCAAAAGTGATGAGGGTGGGTTCATCATTGGTGGGGTAGCCAAAGGCGCCGGGATGATTCATCCTGACCTGGCTACTTTTCTTTGTTTTTTGACTACCGATGCCAGCACGGATATGGATTTTCTCAAGTCAGCCTTGCGCCAGGCGGCAGACGTTTCCTTTAATCTGGTTTCAATCGATGGTGATACCAGTACCAACGATACGGTGCTGTTAATGGCTAACGGGCTGGCCGGTGGTGAACCAATTTCACCGGGTAGTCGGCGAGGTGAAGTCTTCCAACAGGCTCTCAACCAGTTGTGTATCCATCTCGCCAAATGTACGGCTCGTGATGGCGAGGGGGCCACCAAGCTTGTCGAGGTTACGGTTGGTGGGGCACCGAATATCGCTGCCGCCAAGTTAGCTGCCCGGACGATAGTTGGCTCACCCCTGGTGAAGTCAGCAATACACGGTAATGACCCTAATTGGGGGCGGATCGTGGCGGCGGTGGGGCGGAGTGGTGTGGAGGTGGTGGAGGCAAAAATTGACCTTTACCTGGGTAATCTCTGTCTGTTAAAGGCCGGGTGCCCGCAACCTTTTGACTGGGAAGAAGCGGTAAGGATATTAAGTGGCAGTGAGGTAGCTATAGTTTTGCAGCTTAATCTGGGAAGTGCCACGGCGACTGCCTGGGGTTGTGACCTGTCCGAAGAGTATGTAACGATTAACAGCCACTATACAACCTGAGAAGGTGTTACAAGATGAGTGTTGAGCTGAATAAAGTGACGGTGATCAAGATAGGTGGGGCGGCTTTAGGTAGCAATGATACTACCTTTGAGGATATAGTTCATCTCCAGCAGCAGGGCGAATTATTGGTCGTCGTCCATGGTGGCGGTAACCTAATTACCGAATGGCTTGCCAAGCACGGGATTGCCACGCAATTTGTCCGAGGCGAACGGGTAACTGATAAGGCAACACTAGAGGTGGCGACGGCGGTGCTGGCCGGGTTAGTCAATAAGGAGATTGTGGCGGCAATTAATAACTCAGGCGGGCGGGCGGTAGGCATTAGTGGCGTTGACGGAGCACTTATTCAGAGTAAGATTAAGAATGCAGAGCTGGGCTACGTGGGTGAGGTGGTGAAAGTGGACATGGCGCTTCTGGAATCTTTATTACAAGCTGGCTATGTGCCGGTAATTTCTCCGGTGGGCCTTCATTCCCTGGCTAAACCGGACGACGCACCACAGATGCTTAACATTAATGGTGACCTGGTTGCCGGTGATATAGCGGCGGCGATTGGTGCGGAAAGGCTTATCTTTTTGACCGATGTCGCTGGTATCGGTGACCAATCAGGCAAGTTGCTGCCTCGGTTATCATCCAGCGAGGCTGAGGCTTTAATGGCTTCCGGTGTAGCTTCAGGAGGGATGATTCCCAAAATCAAAGCCTGCCTCAGAGCTTTAGCGACTACCTCAACGACACGCATCATCGATGGTAGAGAGCCACACGCCCTGCTCCGGGAGATTGAGGGGCAGGGCGGGGGGACAACAATATATATGTCTTAAATACTAAATACTAATTTCTAAACTCTAAACAATATCAAATGACCAAAATCCAAAGAAACTAAACAATTTTGAACTTGTTTAGTATTTAGAAGTTAGAGTTTATAATTTCACGAAAGAAGGAGATGGGGTTACTAAGTAAAAACCTAATGGGGGTGAAGATGAGTAATTGGCCGGAGCTTGAGAAAAAATACTTTATGCACACTGTAGAGCGGATACCGGTGACCCTGGTCAGAGGGGAAGGGGCACGGGTGTGGGATGATAATGGGCGTGAATATCTGGACTTTGTGGCTGGCTGGGCGGTCAACAGTCTGGGGCACTGCCCACCAGTGGTCGCCGAGGCAGTGACCGAGCAGGTACGTACTCTCATTCAGGTTTCGAATCAGTTTTATACGGTTCCTCAGATTCGTGTGGCCGAGCTTCTGGTCAACAATAGTTGCCTCGATAAAGTATTTTTCAGCAATAGTGGTGCCGAGGCCGGTGAGGGGGCGGTGAAGTTAGCCCGACGGTACGGGCAGCACCATTTGAACGGGGCCTATGAGGTTATTAGCGCACTTGGTTCCTTTCATGGACGCACGCTGGCGATGGTGGCGGCTACCGGGCAGGCCAAGCACCAGAAACCATATATTCCTTTGCCGGCCGGTTTTATCAATGTGGAGTACAATAATATTGAGGCAATAAAGGGGGCGACTACCGAGAAAACCTGTGCCGTGATGTTGGAACCGGTGCAGGGAGAAGGGGGAGTCAACCTGCCTGATGATAATTATTTGACGCTGGTGAGGGAGTGGTGTGACGAGAAGGGCATGCTACTTATTCTGGATGAAATTCAAACTGGAATGGGTAGGCTGGGAACGCTCTTTGCTTACGAGCAGTACGGCATTGAACCTGATATTATGACCCTGGCCAAGGGTTTGGGCAGTGGCGCACCAATCGGGGTGATTCTGGCCAAGGATAGCGCCGCGGTTTTTGTCCCCGGGGAGCATGGCTCTACTTTTGGGGGCAATCCTCTGGTCTGTGCCGCGGCTTATGCCACGCTGAAGTTTATTATTGATAATGATATTGTGGGGAACGTCAGGAAGGTGGGGCAGTATCTTAAGGGCAAGCTGGAAGAATTAAAACCAAAACACCAGTTCATCACCGAGGTGCGAGGACGTGGACTGCTAGTAGCTATCGAGTTTGATAGTGATATTGCCGCATCGGTATTATCGGCTTGTCTTGAGCGGGGTTTGCTGGTCAACCGGGTCAAGCCCAATGCCCTGCGCTTTATGCCTCCACTTATTATTGGTAACGCTGAAGTTGATGAGGCAATCGGTATTTTAGATAAAGCTTTATCCAGTGTTGTTTAGCTGGGTATTATAGATTGTTTGTTAACCTCACACCCTTTAGGTTTTTGTTTAGTGACCCTATCCCCCTTTGTCCCCCTTCCCCTTGATAAGGGGAAGGGGGATGGGGTGTGTAAGAGAGACTTCGCCTCTCTTGGACTCTCCTTATAATTGAAAGGAGAGGGGGAAGAGGATTTAGGGAGGGGCTTCGCCCCTCTTAAACACCCCTTATGAAGAGAGAGATGGATGCTAGATTGAGGATTAGCCTCTCTTTGACGCTTCTTTAGTCTCCGTCTCCGTGAAAGGAGAGAGACAAGTTGCCGAATAGTATTCCCAAAAAGTCTAATCTATGAGATAATACTAAAAATGGTGATTAACATCCGCAGGCTTGGAATATTAGTAGCCTTAAGCATAGTGCTGCTGCTTGGCGTTGGGCTGCTAGCACTCTCTTATTCCGATGTCGGGGTAACCGTTGGTGTCGGGACCGGGGGACTTCCCTTATCGGTGCCCGACCTTTCGGCGGTGCCGGAATCAGTGGCTGCTGATGCCACCAAGCTGGCTCAGGAGTTATTCGGAGATTACCAGGAGAAGTGTAACGATTTTGTCAGCCAGTTATTAGCCGCCTATGTGGAGGCTCAGGATAAGGATGTGGTTGTCGTCTTTAACTCGGGTGGATGGGGGTGGAGTTTCCTGGAGAATTCCCCGGGGTGGCGCAGTATTTTTACTGGTATTGAATCTGAGTTAGAGAACCTGGGTTATAGCTCACTGATGTTGGACTATCGGCGGACAGGCGAAACTTTGCGGGGCGTGATTGATGAGTTTGTGGAGGTGATTACCGCTTATCCATCGAAGGCAGAAAATTTAGCTTGTAGAGTGGAATTTCTCACCACGCATATTCCTGACCTTAAGGTTATCGTGACTGGTGAAAGTAATGGCACCGTTATTTCGGATAGTACCATGAGTATCTTGCGGGATAATCCACAGGTTTATAGTATTCAGACGGGCCCTCCTTTCTGGCACCAGAATGTTATGCTGGAAAGGACATTGGTGCTGGATAGTAACGGAATGACCCGCGATTCGTTTAGCCAGGGGGATATTCCGGCTATACTCTGGGCCAGTCTGAAGGCTTTAGTTGGTCTCTCTCCACCGGAAGGGGAAGACCCGGGCCGGATACTATACTTTTTCAGGGCACCGGGACATGATTACCGCTGGCAATACCCCAGTGTTTATTCTCAAATCACCAACTTTTTAGAGCATAATTTTGGCTTCAAGCAAGGATAATCCTTAATTCAGGGAGGCTCAAATGCCGGGCAAAGTAGTCTTGGCTTATAGCGGTGGGTTAGATACCTCAGTTGCCATCAGGTGGATAAAAGAGAAATATAATTTAGACGTTGTTGCCGTTACGGTTGATGTGGGGAATGAGCGTGAATTTTCCGCGATTCGGCAGAAGGCGCTTAATGTTGGTGCGGTAAAGGCGCTGGTCCTGGATGCCAAGGAGTTGTTTGTCAATCATTTTATTTTTCCGGCGCTAAAAGCCGATGCCCTTTACGAAGGACAGTACCCGCTGGCGACGGCGCTCTCCCGACCACTAATCGCCAAACTTCTGGTGGACACGGCACGGGAGGAGGAGGCTAAGGCAGTAGCTCACGGGTGCACGGGTAAGGGCAACGACCAAGTGAGGATTGAGGTGAGCGTTAATGCTTTGGCACCTGACCTCAAAGTTATTGCCCCGGCCCGGGAATGGGGCATGACCCGGGAGGAGACCATTAACTATGCCCAGCGCTATGATATTCCGGTGCCAGTTACCGTTGCCAGCCCGTATTCCATTGATGAAAATCTCTGGGGCCGGAGTATCGAGTGCGGAATTCTGGAAGACCCGTGGGTTGAGCCGCCGGAAGAAGCGTTTGCCTGGACAAAATCAGCCGGTGAGACGCCCAATTCACCGGGCTATGTGGAGATTGGCTTTGAGCAGGGCACTCCGGTTACGATTGACGGGCAGAAGATGGACGGCATTACTTTAATTCAAAAGTTGAATGAGCTGGCCGGTGGTCATGGTGTCGGCAGGATTGACCATTTGGAGAATCGGCTGGTGGGGATAAAGTCAAGAGAGATTTATGAAGCGCCGGCGGCCATGGTATTACTCCAGGCGCACCAGGCTTTGCAGGCGATGACCTTGTCTAAAGAGCAACTGCGTTTTAAGCAAAGGGTGGCGGTGGAGTATGCCGACCTAGTTTACAATGGTCTATGGTTTACCTCACTACATCAAGATTTAGCCGCTTATATCCAATCTTCACAGCGTCATGTTACCGGAACGGTAAGACTGAAGCTATATAAGGGAAGCTCCAGTGTGGTGGGGCGGAAATCACCCTCTTCACTATACAGTCATGGTCTGGCTACCTACGCTAAAGGTGATGTCTTTGACCAGAGTGCCTCGGCTGGTTTTATTCACATCTGGGGGCTGCCAGTGAAGACTCAAGCTCAGGTGCAGGGTACTGAGAGCTTAGAGGAAGGCTAAAATGAGCCATATTAGAGGTCGTTTGCAAAAGGCGGCGGATGAACTGGTAGCAAAATATACTACCTCTATCCCCTTTGACTGGCGTTTATATGCGCATGATATTGACGGAAGCATTGCCCATGCCAAGATGCTGGCCGAACAGGGCATAATTTCTGCCGGAGAGGCCGTAATTATTAGCCAAGGGCTGGAGTCTATCCGGGGGGAAATCGAGAAGGGTAAATTTGATTTTAAGCCGGAACGGGAAGATATCCATATGGCGATTGAAGCCCGACTCATGGAGAAGGTGGGGGAGGTAGGGGGTAAGCTCCACACGGCCCGTTCCCGAAATGACCAGGTAGCGCTGGATTTACGCCTCTTTGCCAAGGAAGCAATCTCGGAAACATCAGTCAAGCTGAGGGAATTTCAGCGAGCCCTAATCAGTCTGGCGGAAGCCAATAAGAGCGTGGTGATACCGGGCTACACTCATTTGCAGCCGGCACAGCCAGTGTTACTGGCGCACCACCTTTTAGCCTATTTTGAGATGTTCCAGCGGGATATTGATCGCTTTAACCATTGCCTCAAGCAGGCTGATGTCATGCCCCTGGGCAGTGGCGCCTTAGCTGGTGTCGCCTATAATATTGACCGGGAATTCCTGGCTCATGAGTTGGGCTTTAGCCAGATAAGCCAGAACAGCATTGATGCCGTCTCCGACAGGGATTTTGTCCTTGAGTACGAGGCGGCGGCCAGTATCGGCATGATGCACCTCTCCCGGCTGGCGGAGGAAATTATTCTATGGTCTTCGGCGGAGTTCAATTTTATTGAGCTTGATGAGGCTTATGCCACGGGCAGCAGCATTATGCCCCAAAAGAAAAACCCGGATGTGGCCGAGCTGGCTCGGGGTAAGACGGGGCGCATTTACGGTAGGCTTATAGCTTTGCTGACGACGATGAAAGCTCTACCCCTTGCCTATAACCGGGATTTGCAGGAGGACAAAGAGGGTCTCTTTGATACGGTAGATACGCTACTATCGACCCTGGAAGTGTTTACCGGAATGGTAGCAACGCTGAAAATTAAAACGGAAAGCGCAGCACAGGCCGTGAAGCAAGGCTATCTTCTGGCGACTGACCTGGCTGATTATCTGGTCAAGAAGGGGGAAGCTTTCCGTAACGCTCATAATATCGTGGCCAGGTTGGTGAGCTATGCGATGAAAAAGGGCAAAGCGTTTGACGAGCTTAGCCTGACTGAATATAAAGGTTTTTCTCCCTTATTTAGCGAGGATGTTTATTCGATTAGCGTAGAGTCATCTCTGGCGGCCAGGGATGTCATTGGTGGTACGGCGCCAAAACAGGTAGCGCGGGCACTGGCTAACGCCAAAAAGATAGTTGAAGATTCCAAAGTTAGAGGGTAGCTGATTAGCCGATAAACTCTAATGAAGGAGGTCAGGCAGTTTTAGCCACTTTGTGCTGGGTGCGTAAGCATCTGGTGCACAGGTTGAGCCGTTTTAGTTGACCGTTTATGTTTATCGTCACCGGGTGAATATTGGGCACCCAACGACGGTTAGTCTTGTGTTTGGAGTGGCTGACACTATGACCGAATTGGGGTGATTTGCCACATAAATCGCACTTCAATCTATCTTCTCCTTTGACT
>JAUWBK010000138.1 GCA_030605045.1 Dehalococcoidia bacterium | reverse complement strand
CACCGTAGCCAATCTTGCCAAAGTCATTCTTACCCTGCAAAGACCCGTCTGGGAGCTGAGCCTGAGTAGGCATTGCCTCTGGCAGTCCGCGGCTATCGACGGACAGGTTGAATAGAACCCAATGGGTAAATACGCCGACGGGAGCATCTGGGTCATCCATGATAAGAGTAAAAGATTGAGTCCCCGCCGGTGGTTCACTCCAGGTTAGCGCTGGCGAGACATCTTGCCCCTCACAGGTGTACTTAGTCGGTATTTCACCTCCCTCTTGAAACGCTGAACTCGACACCACTAATGCCATTTCTCCCTCCTTTAATGGCTGTTCTCTAGATTCACAACCAGCCAATAATACGACAATAAGACAGGTCACCATCAAGAGAACAACCACTCGGAATATATTGTCTCGTTCTTTAAGAAAATTAACCTTCAGCACGGAACGACCTTAATCACTGCCAGCATAAAAATCGTAGTTCAATGATGCGCTACTGTCAAGCCACCAAATATTGAACTGGTTTGCCTGAACCTCTACTGTTTGACCAAAGCTACTATATGCCTTAAACTTATGCCGCAGGTCCTGGTTGAAAGATAAGCATTATGTAAAGTTGAAATGGAACTTAAATCATACCTATGCTCTAAGGAGGATTGACAATGTTTGACCTTATTATCCGAGGAGGTCGCATCATCGATGGTTCGGCGAACCCGTGGTACTACGGGGATGTTGGCATTCGTAGTGAGCGAATTGCCGCCATCGGCAAGCTTGACCCAACGCAGGCGCGCCGAGTAATAGCAGCCGATGGCCGGGTAGTCTGTCCGGGCTTCATTGACATGCATACCCACTCAGACATCATGCTCCTCGCCAACCCAAAGCACGAACCGAAAGTTATGCAGGGAGTAACTACTGACCTTCTGGGGTTGGACGGATTATCATATGCCCCATTATCCCCTACCAATCTGCAAATGATGCGCCGCTACCTTTCCGGCCTGAATGGTGACCCAGATATTGCCTGGGACTGGAATTCGGTGAGTGAGTTCCTTGCCCGATTTGACCGTCAGGTGGCAATTAATGTGGCTTACCTCGTGCCACACAACGCCCTTCGGCTGGAGGCAATGGGCTTTGTTGACCGTACCGCCACCGCTGAAGAATTGACCAAGATGCAGGAACTAATGGCACGGGGAATGCGTGATGGTGCGGTTGGGTTTTCCACCGGTCTTGATTACTTCCCGTGCCGTTACGCTGATGAGGAAGAGTTGACCAAAGTCTGTGAAGTGGTCGCGGAGTATAACGGGGTATCGGTGTGGCATGTACGAAGACGCGACCTGGGCTTGATTGAGGCAATTAAAGAGGTCATCAAGATAGCTGAGAAGACCAAGGTAAAAACACATTTCTCGCATTACTCAGTTTCCGACCTCGCCAACCGGGGTAAGTCAAAAGAGATGCTGGCCATAGTGGACGAGGCACGAGAGAAGGGCCTTGATGTTACCTTTGATGCCTATCCTTACATCGCGCAAAGCACCCTACTGATTATCCTCCTTCCTCGCTGGGTTCATGAGGGTGGACCTGATGCCATTTTAGCTAGACTGAGCCAGCCGAAAACGAGAGAGAAAATCTGTGCCGATATACGGGTGGCGTCCCCTGTCTGGGATAAATGTATTTTGACCTGTGTGCCCACGGAGAAGAACAAGGTTTACGTAGGGAAAAACCTGCTTGAGGCAGCCAATATAGCAGGCAAGGAAGTCACTGAATTTATCTGTGACCTGCTGCGGGAAGAGAAACTGGGGGTAGGCTACTTGAGTCTATTTGGTAATGAAGAGGATATGCAACGAATCATGAAGCATTCGTGCCACATGGCGGGCAGCGATGGCATCCTCATTGGGGATAAGCCTAATCCGCGGGGTTGGGGTACTTTCGCTCGCTATTTGGGAGTTTACGGCCGCAAATTGGGCATACTGAGCCTAGAGGAAGTCATTCGCCACCTGACGGCAGCACCGGCACAGTGTCTTGGCTTAAACGACCGTGGCTTTATCAAAGAGGGCTTGGCGGCTGACCTTGTTATCTTCAATCCGCAAACGGTCATTGATAAGGCGACATTTGATGAGCCGAAGCAATATCCGACCGGGATTGACTACGTGCTGGTCAACGGTTCCGTGGTGGTGGAGGAAGGGAAACACACCGGGATACTAAACGGCCGTGCCCTGCGCAGAGAGTAATCTGAGAGACATCGAATTGAATTTTCCATACGATACAATATCTTCTTAACTTTTATTGACAATTGTGCTAAAATATAACGCTTGAAGTAGGAGTGTAGCTCAGTCTGGGAGAGCAGCGGTCTCCAAAACCGCCGGTCGGGGGTTCGAATCCTCCCACTCCTGCCAGGTTAGGCCGAAGTGGCGGAAGCTGGTAGACGCGCTAGCTTGAGGGGCTAGTGAGCGAAAGCTCGTGGGGGTTCAAATCCCCCCTTCGGCACCAATTGAATAAAATAAGCGGAAGTGGCTCAGCGGTAGAGCATCTCCTTGCCAAGGAGAGGGTCGCGAGTTCGAATCTCGTCTTCCGCTCCAGGGCGACGTAGCCAAGTGGATAAGGCGGGGGTCTGCAAAACCCCTATTCACCGGTTCG
>JAUWBK010000061.1 GCA_030605045.1 Dehalococcoidia bacterium | reverse complement strand
AGATAGGCAAATGGAAAGAGGGCGCTTCCCCGATAGTCCTTAATTGACTTCATTGCTGGGCCACTGCTAACATTAAAGTGTGAGGTGAAAATGACGATTAGACAGGGTATATCCAGGCTTTCCCTTTTTCCTTTGACCGCTGAGGTAAATGAAAGAGGTCACCTGGTAATTGGTGGCTGCGATACTATCAAGCTGGCCGAAGAGTTTGGCACACCTTTGTATGTCTTTGATGAATTCAGCTTGCGTAGTAAATGTGCTGAGTTCAGGGCGGAATTTGGTCAGCGCTATGGAGACGCGGCCATTGTTTATGCCGGCAAGGCCTTTATCAATCGGGCACTGGCGCTCCTCTTGAAAGAGGAGGGGCTGGGGCTGGATGTCGTCTCGGCAGGTGAACTGAGTATTGCCCATTCGGTTGATTTTCCGCTGGATAAGGTCTATTTTCACGGCAATAATAAATCAGCCGAGGAACTCAAGCTGGCTTTGGAGTGGAAAGTTGGCCGTATCGTGGTCGATAATTTTCACGAACTAACGATGCTGACTGAGATGGCCAAGCAGCCGGGCAGTATCCCTGATGTCTTGCTGCGCCTAACTCCCGGGGTAGACCCTCATACGCATAAGCACAGTGCTACCGGAGTTGTTGATAGTAAGTTCGGTTTCCCTTTGTCCAGTGCCGAAGAGGCAGTAGCTAAAGCTGTGTCAACACCTGACTTGAACCTAGTCGGCTTGCATTTCCACCTGGGCTCTCAAATCTTTGAAGTTGAGCCGTATCAAGAGGCGGTCGGGATTACTCTCGATTTTGCGGCGGCAATGAAGTCGAAATATGGCTTCGAACTCCAGGAGCTGGATATTGGTGGTGGCTTTGCTGTTCAATATACCTTAGATTCGCCAGCCCCACCCATTTCGGCTTATGCCAAGACGATAACGTCTGCAGTGATTAATAAGTGTCAGGCGCTGAAACTAGCACCACCTCGGTTAATTATTGAGCCGGGAAGGGTAATCGTGGGGCAGGCCGGGGTGGCGTTATACAAGGTTGGGGCAATCAAAGACATACCTGGTGTCAGGTGTTACCTTTCTGTTGATGGTGGGATGGCGGACAATATCCGCCCCGCCCTTTATGGGGCGAAATACGAGGCGGTGGTGGCGAACAAGGTGCTCGCCGAGGAAACCGGGAAGGTTACCATTGCCGGTAAGTTCTGTGAGTCTGGTGATATATTGATTAAGGATATCAATCTGCCGCCGGTTACCGCTGGTGATGTACTGGCGGTGGCTGACTGTGGTGCTTATTGTCTGGCCATGGCCAGTAATTATAACGTCTCACTGAAGCCGGCAGTGGTTATGGTCAAAGAAGGTAAGGCGCGTCTTGTCAGACGTCGGGAAACTTTTGAAGACTTAATCAAGTGTGATTTAGTTTAGAGAGAGGTTTAAAGTGTGGCAAGTAGTGGGGCAAGATAGAGTCGTATCTTTACTTCAGCGCAGTTTGGAGAAGGAATCTCTGGCGCATGCCTATCTTTTGATTGGTCCACCGCATGTGGGTAAGATGACGCTGGCGCTAAATCTGGCGCAAGCGCTGAACTGCGAGGCGGCTGAGCGCCCCTGTGGGGAGTGTGTTCCGTGTCAGAAGATAGCTTCCGCCAATCACGCTGATGTTCAGGTAATTGGCCTGACCCAAGATGAGAATTCCGCCGAGGCTAAGTTGATTAGCACTGACCAGATTAAAGAGATGCAGCACTCCACCAGCTTGCCACCTTTTGAAGGCAAGTGTAAAGTATTTATTATTGAAGATGCTGAACTTCTGTCCATTGAGGCGGCTAACCGCATGTTGAAGACACTGGAAGAGCCTACCGACAAGGTTGTCTTTATCTTGCTGACGATGAATGATAGACACTTGCCGCAGACGGTGGTATCTCGCTGCCAGCGATTGGAGTTAGCCCCTCTGGCGGCTACTGAGGTAGAGGCGGCGCTTAATAGTCGCTGGGGCATTGAGCCAGAAAAGGCCAAGCTTCTGGCCAGGCTTTCTCATGGTTGCCTGGGTTGGGCACTTTCGGCTGCCTTTGAGGATAGTTTGCTCCAGCAGCGTGCGGAAAAATTGGAACGATTACTTGAAATCATCAAGGCTGATTACGAGGAGCGCTTTGCCTATGCTAACCAGTTGGCCACCCAGTTTACCCAAAATAGGGGGTCGGTTCAGGAGGTGCTGGATTGGTGGCTTGATTGGTGGCGAGACCTGATGCTGGTTAAGATAGGCTGCCGTGATATCATTACCAATGTTGACCGATTAGACACACTGGTCGAGATGGCAAAGGGTTATCGGCTAGCGCAAATAAGAGAGTTTATTAATAGTATTCAGGCGGCTGGGAAACAGCTCAGGCAGAATGCCAATCCACGACTAGTGCTGGAGGTGCTGATGCTTGATATGCCTGGGAAGGAGGGGCGTGGTAAGCAGAGTCTTGCTACGCGATTGGCAGTAAAAAATGGCTGATAAAATTGTTGGCATACGATTCAGGAAGGCGGGTAAAGTTTACTATTTTGACCCGGCTGGCATTGACCTGGAGATAAATGACTATGTGATCGTCGAGACAAGTCGTGGGCGGGAACTGGGGCGGGTGGTCATTGCTCCCCGACAGGTCTTGGCCAATGAGGCAACCGGGCCGCTCAAGCCGGTAATGCATAAGGCAGAGCCTGATGACGTTAAGCGTGCCAAGGAGCTTGAGGAAAAGGCAGAGGAGGCTCTAATCGAGTGTGGTAAAATGATTGGCGAACTCCAGTTACCGATGAAACTACTTTCCGCCGAATACAACCTCAATGGCGGTCGCCTTACCTTTTTGTTTAGTGCTGAGGAGAGGGTTGATTTTCGCGAACTGGTGCGGCGGCTAACCAAGCAGTTTAAAGTAAAGGTGGAATTGCGGCAGGTAGGTACCAGAGACGAAGCCAAGCTAATAGGTGGCTTTGGCCGGTGTGGTCGTCCGCTGTGCTGTATGAGTTTCATCAGTGAGTTTGACCCGGTTTCGATTCGAATGGCCAAGGACCAGGACTTACCGCTTAACCCGATGAAGATTTCGGGTGTTTGTGGTCGCCTAATGTGCTGCTTGGCCTATGAAAGCGAGCAATACCGCGCCATGAAGGAGAAACTACCCAAGGTGGGACAACAAGTGTCGACGTCGATGGGTGAGGCTACGGTAGTTGGCAGTAACCCGCTGAAGGAAACGGTACTGGTGGAGCTGGAGAGCGAGGCGACGGTGGAATTACCTCTCAGTGAGGTTTCTTACTAGCTGGTGAATTTGGGTCAAGGTCTTCATTGAGGTAAGTACTTCTGCCATTCCTGCTTGGTTTGTCGGTACTGGTAAGGGATACTAAAGAAAGGACTGTTCCTGGGGTAGCCCGGCGAACGAATTAGCCTCATCCTAGCCTCCTGTGGGGTTCTACCGGCCTTGCGACGGTTGCAGGGGACACAGGCACTAACCACATTTTCCCAGGTATGTTGACCGCCTCGATGACGAGGAATGATGTGGTCTAGAGTGAGTTGTCTAGTTTCCTTACTGCAATACTGGCAAGTGTACCGGTCCCGATTGAAAACCTCGAAGCGAGTTAGCTTTCTTTCACGGTAGGGACGTTTGACAAAGTAGGCGAGGCGGATTACGGAAGGTAAGGGGAAAGTTTCAGTGATGGAGTGGATAAAGCCAACGCCATTTTCCAGCATCTCAGCCTTGCCCCGGTAAATTAGGACTACGGCGCGCCGGGCTCGGCAGATGGTAAGTGGCTCATAGCTCTGATTTAATACCAGTACGGGAAGATTTATCATCTTCAAGTCTTCTTTCTATACGAAGGCTACCTCATTTTACTAGAAAACTTCTAGCAGTGCAAGCTGAACTAGAATGCTAATTAAAGGGCATTCACTCAGCTTGAGTTAGGGTTAAAGTTATTAGCCCTTATTTTTGCAATACTTCAGGATTAACGCAGTTGGGGGGCATTTCACCCTTGAGTCCGGCGATAAGGTTAGCTGCGGCCATGGTCGCCATCTTGGTTCGGGTAGCGACGCTGGCACTGGCAATGTGAGGGGCAAGAATAATATTGTCCAGAGTCAGCAGTGGGTCATCCATCGGGATTGGCTCAACCTCGGTTACATCCAGTCCGGCGGCGAAAATCTGCCCGGACTTGAGCGCCTGGTAAAGGGCTTTCTGGTCGACCACGGGACCGCGAGAACTATTGACAAAGACAGCGGTTGGCTTCATGGCGGCAAACTCGGCGGTGCTAATCAGGTGGCGAGTCTCAGCCATAAGCGGCACATGGACAGTAACAAAATCCGCCTTGGAGAGTAAGTCATGCAGCTTGGGGATAAATTCCAGACCAAGCTCTTTTTCTTCCTCCGGTTTTCTTCGTATCGTGTCATGATATAACACTTTCATATCAAATCCTCTGGCGCGTTTGGCTATCTCCAGACCAATGCGACCGCAGCCAACAATCCCCAGGGTGGCGTGATGAATATCGTGACCCTGTAGTATCATCGGTCCCCAGGTTTTCCATTTGCCGCTTCTAGTCCATCTATCACCTTCAGCGACACGCCTGCCCGTAGCCATAATTAAGGCCCAAGCAAAGTCAGCGGTGGTTTCGGTGAGCACCCCGGGGGTATTCCCCACGACGATGCCGTGCTTGGTCGCTTCGGGGACATCAATGTTATCGAAACCGACCGCCATGTTACTGACTACCTTGAGTTTTGGGGCAGCATCCATTAATTCGGCATCAACTTTGTCGGTGAGCAATGAGAGCAAGCCATCAATATCCTGAACTTTCTTTAGGAGTACATCACGTGGTGGGGGTAGTTCATCCTCCCATAATTCCATTTCGGTAGCGTCAGCAATCATGTCCAGTGCTTCTTGGGCCATCTTCCGGGCGACAAAGACCTTTGGTTTGGCCATTTTCCTTCCTCCTCTTAGTAAGTTTATTCTTTTATATTTATATTACACAGGAATAACTTCATGGCACACTCGGCGGCATTGGCGATTAATTTCTCTGCATCAGCCACGGACTGCTCAAGGCTGATGGGACCCGGAGCAATACTGAGGACGGCATCAATTCCTTGCTCAAAGACTACCCGGTAATCATCAGCTACCTCACCGGCGAGGGCAATCACTGGTGAGCCGAATTCCTTGGCTTTCAGGGCAACCCCAGTTGGTACCTTGCCCATAGCCGACTGGCGGTCAATTCTGCCCTCGGCGGTGAAAACGAGGTCAGCGTCTTTTAAGTCGGCCACAAGGTTGGTTGCCTTGATGACAACATCAATGCCGGGTATCATCTTGGCTTTAAGGAAGACCATCAGCCCCATGCCCAGACCGCCAGCGGCACCTGCTCCCGGCACTTCCCTGAAATCAATACCCAGGTCTTTTTGAATGGCATCGGCGTAGTGGGCCAGTGCCGCATCAAGCTGCTTCACCATTTCTGGAGCGGCTCCCTTCTGGGGCCCATAAATCGCTGATGCTCCACGGGGGCCGCAGAGGGGGTTGTTCACATCACTGGCTAAGGTGACATCGAAGTCGGCTAGTCGGGGGTCTAGGTTAGAAACATCGATGCGTTCCAGCTTAGCCAGCGCCGCACCGCCAAAGGTAAGTTCTTTACCATTAGCATCCAATAATTTGGCGCCCAGAGCTTGCGCCATACCAGCACCACCGTCATTGGTGGCGCTCCCGCCAATGCCAATAATCAATTTTCGGCAGTCACGGTCAAGCGCAGCACGGATTAACTCTCCAGTACCATAGGTAGTGGTCACTAATGGGTTGCGCTTCTCAGGTGGGACTAAGGGGAGACCAGAAGCGGAAGCCATTTCGATAACCGCGGTGACCTTATCACTGAGAATCCCCCAATGGGCGTTGACCCGTCCTCCCAGCGGGTCGGTTACCTCAGTCACCATTATTTCCCCACCGGTGGCATCGACGAGAGCTTGCACCGTTCCCTCGCCGCCATCAGCCATTGGCTTTATCGTGGTCGTGGCGTTAGGGACTACCCGTTTAATGCCATTCTCAATAGCTCGGGCTACCTGGAGAGCAGTTAGGTTTCCCTTGAAACCTTGAGGGGCAATGACAATCTTCATAGTATTACTCCATATAGATAGACCGGGTTTATTCAGTGAGCGTCTTTGGCGGCTTGATAGGCCTGATCAAGTAATTCCACAACCTCAGAAACCTGGACCGGCATCTTCTGCTGCCTAACGCCACAGGCAAGCTGCATGACACACGCCGGGCAGCATGTTACCAGTATATCAGCATTTGTTTTGGCAACGTTGCTCATTTTCCGAGCCAGTACCTGCATGGATAAATCATAATTACTAAAGGCATAGCTTCCGGCAGCGCCGCAACACATATCTGCCTCCCACAGTTCAATGAATTCCACTCCCGGAATGCTCTTTAATATGGTGCGCGGTGGCTCCTTTATTTTCTGGTGGTGAGCTAAATGACATGGGTCGTGATAAGTGACTTTTTTCTTGACCGTACCCATCTCAGTAACCAGCCCAATATCAGTCAGGAACTCGCTTAAGTCCTTCACCTTAGCAGCAAAGTCTTTAGCTTTTTCTGCCCATTTGGAGTCATCAGCTAGAAGTTTAGCATAATCCTTCAAGAAAGAGCTACAGCTGGCACACGGGGTGACAATCGCGTCCACCTTCAAGTTGCGGGCGAGGTCAATGTTTCTGCGGGCTAAGTTTCGGGCTGAGAGCATGTCCCCATAACCAGCGGCAGGTAAGCCACAGCAGACAAAATCAGGGACGGTAACCTCAACCTGGTGTTTATGCAATACACGTATCGTGGCAGCGGCTGTCTCCGGGGCAAAGTTTGGGGCATAACAGCCGACAAAGTAAGACACTTTATACTTAGGATTTTCCATTTTTTTGGTGAGGCGCTTGATGGCGTCTAGTCCTTCACTGGCCGGTACTTTAGGTACGATGACTTCAGCTTTACCGGCATCTCCGATTAGTCTGGTCAGACCGGTCTTTCTGGCGGCAGTGCGCAGGCCAGTGACATCAACCAGCCTCAGGAGCTTGGTCGCTTTGTGCAT
>JAUWBK010000028.1 GCA_030605045.1 Dehalococcoidia bacterium | reverse complement strand
ATTGCCGAGATGCTGGGCGCAAAGGTAGCCATAGCGCGAACCGGATATACCGGTGAGCCAATAGGTTTTGAGTTATTTCCACCCGCAGATATTGCCACGCGTCTCTGGAACGAGCTGCTGGAGAACGGGAAGGAGAAGGGTATTGTTGCTGCGGGATTGGGCGCCAGAGATACGCTGAGGTTGGAGGCTGGCCTTCCCTTATACGGACATGAGTTGGGGACTGATGTGGAGGGAAAGGAGATTCCGGTGTTTGCTTTGCCCGCCGCCAGATTTGCCGTAAGCTTTAGTCACCTCAAGGGGGAATCTATTGGTCGAGATGCCCTGATGAAGCAGTTCCAGGAAATCAAACTGAGGCAGGAAGGCTGTCTTGACATGCCAAAAGAGAGGTTACTGGTTCCCAGAACTATCTTTCTGATGTCAATATCTGGCGGTGGTATCGCCCGAGCCGGTTGCCCCGTCCACGTGAATGGAGGCCTGGTCGGGAACGTGACCAGTGGCACCATGATTCCTTACTGGAAAGCCGAAGGTGCCGGCGTCAAAGCCAAGCCCGGTAGCGAACCTCTTCGGAGGTCGATATGCCTGGCCTACCTCGATGCTGATTTAAGGGAAGGCCAAAGAACGAAAGTCATGATTCGAGACAAAACAGCGGAAGGAGTAATTGTCCGGAGGCATATCGGTGGTGAAGCGGCACCTTATGCCAGACCCCTGTTACTTGAAGAGCCAGGAAACCTCACCGCGACAAAGACTAGGGAGTCTCTGGCAAATCTGGCCAAAAGCCTGGTGAAGAAAGCTGGCGACAACACCCTATGGAGACAAAAAAACACCGTCAACCTCATTCCTTCTGAGCAGACGGCATCACCACTGGTAAAATTGCTCACCATCGCCGACCCATCAGGACGATATGCCGAGCACCGAAGAGTGGAAGCGCTGGGAAATATTGAAGCCTATTACTATCAAGGCACTGGATTTATTGCTGAGATAGAAGTTGAGTTAGTCGAAAGGATGAAGGAATTCCTCGGCTGCTCCGAAGTAGAAATGAGGCTGATTAGCGGCCAGATGGCCAACACCACCGTGTTCAGCGGTCTCTTGGACTATTTCAACCGGGTAGATCGACGGGCGGAGCCCAGGAGACTGAGAAGCGTCATGAACTATCATCTTGGCAAAGGGGGGCACTTAAGCGCCCAGCCAATGGGAGCATTAAGAGATTATGTTGCCATCGACCCGGTTACTGAAAGATGGGCGGTGGTGAACTTTCCCGTTTTGCCCGATAATCCTTACCAGATAGACCTTCCCAAAACGGCGGGACTGATTGCCGAGCACAAGCCGGAACTGATTATTTTGGGTAAAAGTATGACACTGCACCATGAACCGGTTAAGGAGTTAGCCGAAATGATTGCCGACTTAAAACCAAAGCCGATGATTATGTATGACGCCGCCCATGTTTTAGGTCTGCTCGGCCCTAATTTCCAGGAGCCCTTTTCGGAAGGGGTCGACATTATCACCGCTTCCACACATAAGACCTTCTTTGGTACGCAGAGAGGGATAATCGCCAGCAATATGAGCGAGGGAACGGATTACTTCGACCTCTGGCAGTGCATCGTCAGGAGAGCTTTCCCCGGCAGCGTGAGTAGTCATCACCTTGGTACTCTGCTCGGACTGTTAATGGCCGCCTACGAGATGAATACCTATGGGCGCGATTACCAGAAGCAGGTGATGGTCAACGCCAAAGCCTTTGCTTTAGCGCTAAAAGAACAGGGGTTGCAGGTGGAGGGAGACCCTGCGGTCAATTACACTGAAACGCATCAGGTTGTCTTGCGAGTCGGTTACGCCAAAGGAGTCGAGGTCGCCGACCGGTTGGAGAAAAATAACATCATCGTGAACTACCAGGCTTTACCTGACGACGAGGGTTTTACTGCCAGCAGCGGTCTCAGGACGGGCGTCCAGGAGATGACCCGGTTTGGCATGAAGGAAACCGACTTCACCGAGCTGGCTGAGTATATGGCCGTGGTAATACTTGAGGAAAAGGATGTTTCGCAGCCGGTCTCCAGTTTTAGACAGAAATTCACCAGGATGCAGTATTGTCTGCCCGAGGAACAGGCTAAACCTTTGGTTGATGACCTCATCGACCGTTTGGTAAAATCATAAAGTCATTGATATCAAGGAAAAGCAAAAGAGGTGATTGTCTATGCCTGAAATGTCATATCAGGAGCTAAAACCCCCACGTCGGATTCTCCTCGGCCCCGGGCCCAGCAATATTCATCCCCGTGTCCAACAAGCGATGACGGAACCGCTGCTGGGACACATGGACCCGTATTTCTTCACCGTTATGGACGATATCATGAAGTTACTACGCTTCCTCTTCCGGACTGAGAATGAGCTTACCTTTCCCATCTCGGCTACCGGTTCGGCGGGAATGGAAGCCAGCTTCGCTAATTTCCTGGAGCGGGGTGATACGGCTGTCATCGGGGTGAACGGTTTTTTTGGCGAGCGGATGGTGAACAACGCTTTGAGATACGGTGCCGATGTGGTTCAATTGAATGCCGAGTGGGGCCGAATCATCGAACCTGAGGTTATCGAAGCCGTCTTAAAATCCCGGAAGCAGGTGAAACTCTTGGCTTTGGTTCATGCGGAGACTTCCACGGGTGTCCTGCAGCCCTTAACCGAGGCTTCCCAGCTAGCGAAGCAATGCGGCGCGCTGTTTCTGGTGGATGCGGTTACCTCACTGGGGGGACAGGAGCTGGCGGTAGACGACTGGGGCATCGACATTTGCTATAGCGGCTCGCAAAAGTGTATCAGCTGTCCGCCTGGTCTGGCTCCTTTTACCGCCAACCAAACCGCTCTGGACACACTAAAGACGCGCACCTGTAACGTACCAAGTTTCTATCTCGACCTCTCGTTACTCGCCAAATACTGGTTAGCCAATGGCGGCCGAACCTATCATCATACCGCGCCGGCCTGTATGTTCTATGCCCTGCATGAAGCCTTGGCACTAATCGCTGAGGAGGGTCTGGAAGCCCGTATTCAACGCCACCTCAGACACGGCGCAGCCCTTCACGCTGGACTGGAGGCCATGGGACTGACCCTGCACGCTCAGCCGGGGCACCGACTGAGTACCCTGACCACGGTGCGCATCCCCTCTAATGTTGATGACCTGCGGGTAAGGCAGAGGCTGCTCAACGAGTTTGGTATCGAGATAGGTGGTGGCCTCGGGGCACTGAAAGGGCAGGTCTGGCGCATCGGTCTCATGGGGCATTCCTCAACTGAGGAGAATGTATTGCTTTTCCTCTCCGCACTAGAAAAACTGCTGGTTGAGGAAGGTTACTCATTAGAGGCAGGAGCTGGGGTGAGCGCAGCTACCCGGAACCTGAAGAAAAAATAATTAGGGGTTTTTGCTTAAGTCCCAATAATATTGCAGTATTTCGCTAACTACTTGGTCCTGTGATTTATCTTGACAATTTACCGTGATGTCAGCATATCTGGAATAAAGAGGTTTTCTCTCCTCGTATATTTGCTTTAACGATTTGTTCTTTAACCCTACTATGCCTCTATCCAATTCACCGGTTAGCTTTTCGGCTATGTTTTCAAAAGAATCGTCCAAGAAAACTAAGGTTGAGTTTTGTTTCAGGTATTCCATAAGGTCATGATGATAGATAATACTCCCGCCCGGAGCCACCACCATTCGGGGCAAATCTACTTCGTACATTCTCCGTTTTTCTAATTGCAGAAAAGCCCCTTCACCTTCGTCATCAATGATTTCTTGTATCGTCTTGCCATCTTTCTCCAAAATATAATCGTCCACATCAATGAAATTAAACCCCAGAGCTTTAGCTAATGACATGCCGATGGTAGACTTGCCCACGCCTGCCATACCAATTAAGACAATACTTTCACCTTTCATACCAAACACCATTTCGCTGGTCTCAGGCAAAGGATAGCACCTGTTTCTTTGCTCGTCAATAGCTTCAGACTCGATTCGGCATCACACTTTGACAGCCTAACCCGAACATGCTACGGTGTCGGGTAGAAATGAAAGCCCAAATTTTGTCAAAGATTTCTCCAATTGAAAATCGGCCACTAGAATTGGCCGATATACCAATTCCTCAGCCGAAAGCCAAAGAAATTCTGGTGAAGATTGCCGCCTGTGGCGTTTGTCATACCGAACTGGACGAAATTGAAGGCAGACTTCAGCTCAAACTTCCCATAGTTCTGGGACATGAAATCATTGGCCGGGTAGAAAGTTTAGGTTCGGAGGTAACCAAGTTTGGGATTGGGGATAGAGTTGGCATTGCTTGGATTTACTCCGCTTGTGGCAAATGTCGCTTCTGTCAAGAAGACAAGGAAAATTTATGCCCTGATTTTCAAGGTACCGGATGTCACGCTAATGGTGGCTATGCCCAATACGTCGTAGTATCAGAAGACTTTGCCTATTTGATTCCCGATAGATTCACTGATTCTCAGGCAGCCCCTCTTTTATGTGCCGGAGCAATTGGGTTTCGCGGTTTGAAACTTTCCGGTATTAAGCCTGGCCAAACTCTGGGGCTTTTTGGCTTCGGGGCTTCCGCCCACATCGTAATTCAGGTAGCTAAATACTGGAAGTGTAAAATTTTCGTCTTTAGTCGAAGTGAAGAACATCGCCGTCTGGCTGAAAAATTGGGAGCCGCTTGGACAGGGAGAGCAGAGGATGAACCTCCGCAAGAAATAAACTGCGCCATTGATTTCACTCCAGTGGGAGAGACGGTGCCTTACGCTTTACGAGTCCTGGAAAAGGGTGGCCGATTGGTGTTGGCGGTGATTCGAAAAAGAGGCCCTATCCCACCTTTAGATTATGCTCAGTTGTTGTGGGATGAAAAGGAAATCAAAAGCGTGGCTAATATTACCCGAGAGGACGCCCAAGATTTTCTTCCCTTGGCAGCCGATATTCCGATTATTCCAGAGGTGCAAGAATTCAAATTAGACGAGGCCAATGAAGCTTTGATTCTGTTAAAGCAAGGGAAAATCCAGGGGGCGGCAGTTTTGCGGATGGATTAGTCGCCTCCAAAGTTACCGATTTCGAAACAACGAATACCGGTACTTTGAGATAACGGTAGATAGGCCTTGACATTTGGTGATTAGGGGCTTAACATAGCCATACTGGATAATTCAGAAATTTCGGCTCCAAGCTTGTTCGTATCTAGAGTGCCAGACTTAAAGTGATGAGTTATGAGCGAATTAGAAAAGGTTAGAATTGGCAAAGGAGCTTTGGGCAAGGTTGTCGCTTTTAGGCTAGGACCTGGCTGTGACCTGATGAAATCCATAGAAGAAATTGCCAAAAAGGAAAACATTCAGTCAGGATTGGTCCTTTCGGGAGCCGGCAGTCTTAGCCAGGTAACTCTCCGCAATGTCAGGTTATTCCCTGATGAGTTCCCGGTTATGGACCGGAACCGCATCTATACGCCAAAGAAAGAACCTTTAGAACTACTCTCACTTTCGGGGAATATCTCCAAGAGGGATGGGGAGAGCCATGTCCATTGCCATATTACCATTTCATCAGGACTTGATGATGGTAGGGCCTATGGGGGGCATCTAATCGAGGACTGTCTGATCCTTTCCTATTGTGAGGTCATTATCGCCGAGATAACAGGTTTGGAGATGAAACGAGATATCGATCCTGAAACCCGCGGACCGGAACTCTTCTTTGAACCCTAGTAAACTTGAGAATTCCCCACTCCTTCAAGGTAACCTCAGTCGTTTTCGTCAAGCCCAAACGACACTAATCACACGGAGCGTAAGAAGGGTGGTTGACGGCCTCCAAGCTCTTCAAGCGCCTTCCGGCATAATTTCTCCAGGGGCACCCTTATTTGCTGGCGGTCTTCTTCGGATAGGCAAGACATTACTCTGTGGATGGACTCCCTCTTAGTTGATTGTTTATAGGCTTTATGGCCCTTATCTGTGAGCTCGACTCTTACCATATTTTTCCGGTCCAGGTCCTTGGACTTCCTCACCAGCCCCCCCTCTGCCATCCGGCTCAGGAGTCCAGAAATGGTGTGAGGTTCTCGTAAAAGATACCGCGCTATTTCAGCCGGCGTTGCCTTATTACCAATTGCCTGGACAACGAACAAAACCGTGGCTTCCTCTGGCGTAATTCCGTATTGAAATAGTTCTCTCGCCCTAATTTTACGCATGGCGCGCCTCAGGTGGAGTATCAACCACCACAGTTCATAATCCCGGTCCTTAGATGGAAATCTTCTCATCGTCTTCCCTCACATTCATAATTAATTGTGATTGACTATCTTCAACAATGGCTGGGGTATCCTATCAGCACGAATTAACTTCAAGAAACAGAAATCTGATTAACCTTTTATTAAATGATTTTACCAGAAAATTCAACCTCAATCTACCAAGAGGCGCCAGAACTCACTTGATTTTTCGTAGATTCCCAAAAAACTTATCAGGGGTCTTGACAAGCTGTGATATAATAGTTTAGTGTAAACCTATGTGCCTTAGGAACGAAGAAGTCTGTGTTTGTATTATGGGTATCCATGGTAGTATAATTTCGGGGAAAGGTTAATTTTGACTTACTCAAAATTTAGGTGAATACCCAATAATAGGGAAAAAGGGGGTGATAGCTTTCAATAAAAACATTCTTTCACGGCTGGGTTATAAAATTATCGGAGGAGGTAAATAGGTGAAAAAGAAAGGTCTGTTTATAACGCTAGCACTGGTAGTAGTCGTGAGCTTGGTTGCTGCTTGTGCCGCACCCGCTCCAGCACCAGCCCCAGCACCCGCTCCAGCACCCGCCCCAGCACCAGCCCCAGCACCAGCCCCAGCACCCGCACCTGCCCCGGCTCCGGCGCCAGCACCTGCCCCTGCTCCAGCTCCGGCACCGGCTGCACCTGAAGAAGTCATCACTTGGGTTGGCCAGTCACTCACCGCGCTGGATACGCCCTTCTCTCGTTATTTTCAGAGAATTGCTGAACGCGTTACCGAGTTCAGTGGAGGGCGTTTCGAAGTAAAAATCCATGCTGCCGGCACTATTGTGCCCGCCTACGAGGAGTTCATGGGAATGCATGAGGGCGCCCTTGACTGGGGTGCTTCACCCCTGCACCAGTATACCGGCACGCATCGCTGGGCCGGCATTTACCATCAGAATGCGGGTAGGTTACCCCCCTGGGTCTATTACTTGTTTCTTTGCGAAGAAGGCATCGATATGGCCAATAACTGGTTCGCGGAAGCAGGGCATGATGTCTACTTTATCCCACAGACTGGGGGCGTTGGTCCACCTGAGCTCTTCTTGCATAGCACCAAGGCGCTAGAAACACTGGCGGATTTGGATGGGCTGAAAATCCGCACATTCGGTGACACCGGGGTGCCTTTCGGGAGCTTCGGCTCCACTACCGTCTTCATGCCCGCGGGAGAAATCTACGAGTCGACAATGCGCGGTGTAATTGATGCTTTTGAAATGAGCTCAGCTTATATGAACTATGAGATGGCCTATCATGAAGTTGCCGAGTATGTCTACATCTCCCCCATCCGAGCCCCCAGCGAGGCACAGGCTCTTGGGGTGAAGCGAAGCAAGTGGGAGGAGCTACCCGATGACCTCAAAGGGATTTTCGGCGAGGTCGCCCGCGCCGAAACAGTAGAGTATGGTAGGAATCTGCACTCGATGGAAGCCACGGCACTGCAGCAATATAGAGATTACGGAAACATCGTAGGAAAGCTCCCCGTGGCGATAGAAGCGCCCTTTAAAGAAGAATACGATAAGGTCATGGACGGCATCGCCGCCGAGTTTCCCTCTTTCGCCACATACCTGCACGCTATGCGTGCCTGGAATGTAATGTGGAATGACCTTTGGGGGCTTCCCGACTGGGCAGTACCGCCAGAAGAGTGGCGGCAATATTGAGCCCGTTCCTAGCCAATGAATTCAGTCTGTCTCCGCTCCGGCTTCTCCGCCGGAGCGGAGGCTAATTAGCCATGAGAAAGATACTGAAAGCCATTGACGCCACTAATGATTTTGTGGGCACCGCAGTAAAATGGTTGGCCCCTGCTTTAATGGTGCTCGTTACCATCCAGGTTTTTCTCCGTTATGTGCTTGGCCAGCCTGGCGATGTGCTACCGATACTGATGATCTCGGCTGGGGCAACGCTTTACGTTCTTGGCTGGGGTTATGTTTACCGCCAGGACCGGCATGTGAGAGTAGATGTTTTTTATGCTCGATGGTCCCCCAGGAGAAAAGCCCTCATTGACGTGATCGGCATCCTGATTTGGCTCCTGCCATGGCTCGCTTTCATGGCCTTTATTAGCGGGAAGTGGGCATGGGAATCGTATGCAACTGCCGAATGGTGGACGCTCACCTATTGGCGCCCTCCACTTTGGCCAATGAGAGCAACTATATTTGTGGGAGTGGTTTTGCTTGCCTTTCAGAGTTTGGCTCAATTGTTTCGTAGTTTCCATGTGCTGGTAAGGAATAGAGCTTATGATTGACTTAAGCCCCGAGATGGCGGTGGTGGTTCTTTTCGGTCTTGTCGTGATCGGGGTGATGCTTGGTTTCCCGTTGGCTTTTGTTCTCGGCGGCGTCACTGTTACTATAGGGCTTCTCCTTTTCGGAGTAGACGCCACCGCTTGGATTCTGTACAGTCGGATTTTCAAAATAATGACCAACTATGTTTTGCTGGCAGTGCCAGGATTTATCTTCATGGGGGTGATGCTGGGCTATTCCGGCTTAACGGAAAGAATGTTCTCCAGTCTTTACGTTTGGCTTGGTGGCCTTAGGGGTGGGCTGGCAATAGTTACGGTAATAACCGGCACCATCCTGGCGGCTACAGTCGGTATAATTGGCGCCTCAGTCACCGCGCTGGCGATTATCGCCCTTCCCGAAATGATCAAACGAGGTTACAGCAGATCTTTAGCCAGCGGTGCTGTCTGTGCCGGTGGCTCTCTGGGTATCCTAATCCCGCCCAGCATTATGCTGGTGGTCTACGGGCCGATGGCCGTGATTTCCGTAGGTAAACTGTTCTTTGCCGCCTTTCTGCCCGGCTTTCTTCTTTCCGCTTTATACATTGGCTATATCTTGGTTTACAGCCTGATGCGACCGAATGTGGCGCCGGCGCTAGCTCCGGAAGAAAGAGCCGTTCCCTTGCTCAAGAAAATCATCGGCCTTCTGACCGCACTGATGCCGCCAGCGGCATTGATTATGGCAGTTTTGGGGAGTATTTTCATGGGTGTTGCCACTCCGACGGAAGCCGCCGGGGTGGGTGCTGTCGCGGCTACATTGCTCGCTGTTGTCAACCGGCGGTTTAACCTTAGTATGCTCAAAGAAGTGGCGCGGCAAACGCTAATTATCTCGTCGATGGTATTAGCTATTGGTGCCACAGCTTATGCCTTCGTGGGTATCTTTATACGTGCCGGTGGCGAGGAAGCAGTGACACAGATTATCATGGGTGCTCCCGGCGGCAGATGGGGCATCTTTGCCGTTATCATGTTCGTT